>CACKXA010000004.1 GCA_902604055.1 uncultured Pelagibacteraceae bacterium
GTAAAGAACTTTTATGGAGATGGACTCAAACTGACGAAGGTAAAAAAGACAAAGATTATGCTCCATTAAAGGTATTTGATATTATTGGTTATGCAAAAACAGCTTCATCTCCACAAGAGGCAATACCTTTAAAATTTTTAGATACTAATTATGAAGTAATGATTAATAGAAATAATCTTTTATCAAATGCAAGAGCTTTCCTTCGAAACAATAAAGAATTTATACCTCCAAAAGAGTGTAAATTTAACTTATCAGGTGAACAAGTAAGAAAAAAAATGCACAAAGTTCTTGATGATTTGTATAATGATAAAAAAATTTTGGATCATGGTATGGAAGTTGGTAAAGAATTAGCATATGTTTTAAGCGGTGGTAATACGGGTCCAAATAACGAAGTAACAGAAGACGAAATGTATAAACTAGAATTAGACAGCTTTATGAAATTAATAGAAACTAAAAATACACAAAAAAGGATAGCGCATACCCTTAAAACAGGTAAGCCGCTAATTAATTAAATGACTACCTATAATGCACCAGTTGAAGATATGTTGTTTTTATTTAACCACCTTAAGGACAATAAGAATTATAATGAAATTGAAAAGTTTAAAGAAATTAGTCCAGATCTAGTAAAAGATATTCTTGATCAGGCTGCTAAAATTAATCAAGAAATTGTGCATCCTTTAGCAAAAATAGGAGACGAAAGCCCATGTATTTATGAAAATGGAATAGTCAGATCACCTCCAGGTTATAAAGAGGCTTATACAAAATTTATTAATGATGGTTGGACTTCTTTATCTTGTGATCCAAAATATGGTGGTCAAGGTATGCCTAAAACTGTTAGTACTTTTTTCGAGGAAATGTTATCCTCCGCTAGCTTATCTTTCAAGCTATATAGCGAGTTAAGCATAGGAGCTTACAACTGTATTCTTCACCACGCAGACGAAAAAATTAAAAATTTATTTCTTCCAAAAATAGTTGAAGGCAAATGGAGTGGAACAATGTGTTTAACCGAGTCTCAATGCGGAACCGATTTAGGACTCATCAAAACTAAAGCAGTTAATCAAAACGATGGTTCGTTTTTACTTACAGGACAAAAAATTTTTATTACTTCAGGTGATCATGATTTAACTGAAAATATTATTCATTTAGTTTTAGCAAAAATTCCAGGCGGTCCATCCGGTACTAAAGGAATAAGTTTATTTTTAGTTCCAAAGTTTAATGTAAACGACAATGGCTCAATTGGACCAAGAAATGGAGTAAATACACTTTCAATTGAAACTAAGATGGGCATTAAAGGCTCTCCAACTTGTGTTTTAAATTTTGATAACGCGAAAGGTTATTTAATTGGTCAAGAAAATAAAGGGTTAAGTTCTATGTTCACAATGATGAATCTCGAAAGAATTATAGTTGGTATACAAGGACTTGGTATTGCGGAAACTGCTTATCAAAATTCTTTATCTTACGCCAAAGAGAGAAAGCAAGGAAAATCAAATAATAACAAAGATAACAAAACAGATGAAATTATCAAACATGCGGATATAAGAAGAAGTTTGCTTGGTATGAAATCCATAATCGAGGGGCAAAGATCTCTAGCTTTTTGGTTATCTCAACAAATAGATGTTAGTTTGAATCATAAAGAAGACAAAATAAGAAAAAATGCGGAAGAACTTGTTTCCTTAATGACCCCAGTAATAAAATCTTTTTTTACTGATATGGGATCAGAGATTACTAATGAAGCTATTCAAATTTTTGGTGGATATGGCTATACCAAAGACCAAGGAATTGAGCAACTTTACAGAGATAACAGAATAACGCCCATATACGAAGGAACAAACTCAGTTCAAGCAATTGACTTGGTATTTCGAAAAGTTTTAGATAATAACTCTCTTTCAAAATTTATCTCAATTATAAAAGAAGAGGTTAAAACAAATCAAGCTTCGAACGGTTTAGAGAAATTTTCAAAATTATTAATAAGTAACTTAAAGTTACTCGAAGATTTTTCAAATTTATTAGAACAAATGAATAAATCTAATAAAGATGATGTAAGTTCAGCTTGTAACGATTTTTTAAAAGTTTTAGGTTATATTTCTCTAGCATACTCATGGTTTAAGATATCAAAAATAAGCTATAAAAAACTTGATGAAAATAAAAATTTTTATGAGGAAAAAATAAACACAGCTAAATTTTACTTTGATAAAATTTTACCTAGAGCAGAAATGCATTTTAATTCAGCTAAAACTGGAAGTGAAGTTATTATGAATGCCAAGTTTAACTAAAAATGAGTTCTTACGAAACAAATCTAGATAAAAATAGAGCAAATTTTGTTCCATTAACTCCATTATCATTTTTAGATAGAGCAAAAGATATTTATCCAAATTATGAAGCAATAATTTACGAAAATAGAAAATATACTTGGATTGAAGTTTACAAACGCTGTGTAAAATTTGCTAGCGCTTTATCAAAAATAGGAATAAAGAAAGGCGATACGGTTTCTTTTCTAGCTTTTAATACACCAGAGATATTTGAAGCCCATTATTCAGTTCCAATGACAGGGGCTGTTTTAAATACAATTAATATAAGATTAGATGCTAAAACTATTTCATATATTTTAGATCATAGTGAAGCAAAAGTTTTAGTTGTTGATAGACAATTACATGTAGAAGTTAAAAAAGCTCTAAGTACTTTAAACAAAAAAATTACTATAATCGATATAAATGATAAACATGCAGATCAATCAAAATTACAAAAAATTGGTGATCTAGAGTATGAAGAATTTCTTAATACAGGTGATGAAAATTTCGAATGGA
This sequence comes from uncultured Pelagibacteraceae bacterium, assembly GCA_902604055.1. GTDB lineage: Bacteria > Pseudomonadota > Alphaproteobacteria > Pelagibacterales > Pelagibacteraceae > Pelagilacustribacter. Next base: position 2,805 of record CACKXA010000004.1, read on the forward strand.
AATTGCCTAAAGATGAATGGCAATCAATATCATTAAGTTATACCTCAGGAACAACAGGTAATCCAAAAGGTGTCGTATATCATCATAGAGGAGCCTATTTAATGTCCACTGGCAGTGCTACTGCTTGGAATATGCCTAGTAGATTAAATTTTTTAACTATTGTTCCTATGTTTCATTGCAATGGCTGGTGCTATCCATGGACTGTTCCTATGTTAAATGGTCGAACTATTTGTCTTAGAAATATAGATATTAAAAAGATATTTGAATTAATTGAAAAATATAAAGTTACTCACTTTGGGGGAGCACCAATTGTTCTAAATATGATAACTGGAGCTCCAGAAACAGATAGAAAAAAACTAAATCACAAAGTTTATGTACTAACAGCTGGAGCGCCACCACCAAGTATAATTTTTAAAAAAATGAAAAATCTTGGATTTGAAGTTATGCACGTATATGGATTAACTGAAACTTATGGTCATGTAACTCAATGTGCCTGGAACGATGAATGGAATGATTTTGATGAAGAAAAACAAAATGAAATAAAAGCTAGACAAGGTGTTAGATATCCAAATACTGAAGGTATTACGGTCATGGACCCAGAAACTATGAAAGAAGTTCCTCGTGATGGTAAAACAATTGGAGAAATTATGATTAGAGGAAACGTGGTGATGAAAGGTTATTTCAAGGATAAAGAGGCTACAGAAAAAGCGATGAAAAACGGATGGTTTCACTCAGGAGATTTGGCGGTAATGCACCAAGATGGTTATGTAAAGATTCAAGACAGATCAAAAGATATAATAATTTCAGGAGGAGAAAACATTTCTTCTATCGAGATCGAAAATACTTTAGCCAAACATTCTTCCGTTTCGATTGCGGCTGTTGTAGCAAAACCAGATGATAAATGGGGAGAAGTTCCTTGTGCATTTATAGAAATGGTAAAGGATAAACCAGTTACAGAAAAAGAACTAATAGCTTTTTGTAAGGAAACTTTAGCAAGTTTTAAAGTGCCGAAAAAAATAGAATTTTGCGATCTTCCAAAAACTTCAACAGGAAAAATTCAAAAATTTGAACTAAGAAAAAAAGCTAAAAATTTAAATTAAATATATGTCTGAAATCTCAATAGATTTAACCTGGAAACTTGGAGAAGCAAAAATGACACCTGAAAATTACTCAAATGTACATGAAATTGTGTTTACGCCCAAAATTAAGATTATTGGTGACTCAGCCCCTGATTGGAGGGGAAATGACTTGAATATCAATCCAGAACAAACACTAGCTGCCTCTTTAAGTAGTTGTCATATGATGACTTTTTTGGCTTTAGCAGCAAAAATGAATTGGCCAGTGTTAAGTTATAAGGATAGGGCTATAGCTACACTTGGAAAAAATTCAAAAGGCCTAATGTCAGTTATTAAAATACAACTGACCCCTAAGGTAGAATTTTCTAAAAATTTTACAGTCGAACCCAACGAGATGAAAAAAATTCAAGATAGAGCGCATAGATATTGTTTTATTGCAAATTCTTTATCTGATGAAGTAAAAGTTTTGATTAATTAATTTTATGAATACTACAAGAAACGATCTGATTTTAAAAACATCATTAAACGAAGATGGCATTTATCGTCTAACTCTAAACAATCCAGTAAACCATAATGTGCTATCTGAAAAAATGATGTCTAATATGCAAGATGCCTTAGAGGAATCCATTAATAATAGAAAAATAAGAGTAGTAATTATTTCAGCAGAAGGGCCAACCTTCTCAGCAGGACATGATTTAAAAGAATTAACTAAAGGTCGTCAAAATTCGGATAAAGGTAAAAGTTATTTTAAAACTATAATGAAAAATTGTTCAAAATTAATGCAGACAATAGTAAATAACCCAAAGCCTATAATTGCCGAGATCAATGGTGTTGCTACTGCAGCAGGTTGTCAACTAATAGCAAGTTGCGATTTAGCTTATGCAAGTTCTCTATCTAAATTCGCTACACCTGGTGTTAATATTGGTTTGTTTTGCTCGACACCAATGGTAGCAGTATCAAGAAATATATCCAATAAGCATTCAATGGAAATGCTTTTAGCAGGAGACTTAATCTCTGCTGACGAAGCTGAGACAATTGGATTAATTAATAAGTCAATTACAGCATCATTATTAAAAGCCAAGACTTTAGAGATAGCTAAAAAAATATCAAAAAAATCTGCTTTAACATTAAAGATCGGAAAAGAAGCTTTTTATAAACAAATTAACATGAATTTATCAGATGCTTACGACTACGCTTCAAATGTGATGGTGGAAAATATGTTAAAGCTTGACGCGGAGGAAGGAATTGAAGCTTTTATAAATAAACGTAAACCTAATTGGCAAGATAAGTAAATATTAATAAAAAAGGATATATTTGGATTTCTTAATCGACAACAATAAAGTTTTTTCAATGGATACCGGAGAAAATTATGATGAAAAAAAACATTCGATTATTCTATTACATGGGAGTGGTCAATCCCATGTTGTGTGGTCTTTAACAGCACAATATTTTTCTGATGAAAATTATAATGTTTTTGCTTTAGACTTTCCTGGCCACGGTAATTCTGAAGGTAAAAGTTTAAAAACAATAGAAGAAATGGCTATTTGGTTAAATAAAGTCATAGAACATTTTGGTATAAAGGAACTTAATTTAGTAGGTCATTCACAAGGATGTTTAGTTGCTTTAGAATATGCGAGTAAATTTTCTAAAAACCTTCAAAATATAATCTTTGTAGCTGGTTCTTATCAATTACCAGTGAATAAAAGTCTTATTGATTTAGCTCTGTCCGGTGATATGGAGGCTCTAAATTTAATGATGAAGTGGGGATATGGCAATTCAAAACAATTTATTGGAGGAAATCCCCTACAAAAAATATTAAATTCTGCGAGAGAGGTAAGAGAGGTTTTAGCAGTAGATTTAATCGCGTGTAATACTTATAAGAATGGAATAAATGCAATAAAGAAGATTGATTGTCCAACTTTTTTTATTTTTGGAGAATTAGATAAAATGATTAAAATTGAAAAAGGAAAAGAATTTGCTGAATTAATATCTAATTCTAAAACTCACGTAATTAAAAATTGTGGTCATATGATTATTTTAGAAAATGCCTTTGAAATGAGAGAAAAAATCTTAGAATTTTTAAAAAAATGAAAACTATTATAACAAGATCTAGACGTTTAAGAGGAACATCATTTACTTCAAGGATTGAAGAACAAGGTGTAAAAAGTTACACGGTTTATAATCACATGCTTTTACCAACAACTTTTTCTACACCCGAAGAAGAATACAATCACTTAAAAAAATATGTACAAATATGGGATGTTTCTGTTCAAAGGGAAATTGAAATTACGGGAAAAGATTCTTCGCAACTTGTTCAACTTATGACTTGTAGAAATTTATCAAACTCAAAGATTGGTTTTTGTTATTACGCTCCTTTAGTTGATTCTGAGGGAGGTGTTATAAATGATCCGCTAATTTATCGGTTAAGTGAAAGCAAATGGAGAGTATGTATAGCAGACTCAGACGTTTTACTATTTGCAAAAGGCATTGCATCAGCAAAAAAGTTAGATGTAAATATTTTTGAGGCAAAGATTGATGTTTTAGCAGTGCAAGGACCAAACTCTGATAAATTAATGGAAAAAGTATTTGGTGAAAGAATAAATAAATTAAAGTTTTTTAGATTTGATTTTTTCGAATTTAATAAGAAAACCTTTCTAATATCAAGATCAGGATATTCAAAACAAGGTGGTTTTGAGATACATATTGAAGATATAGAAGCAGGATTAAACCTATATGACCATTTTTTTAAAATTGGTGATGTTTTTAACTTAAAACCCGGTACACCAAACCATCCAGAAAGAATTGAGGGAGGATTATTGTCATATGGAAGTGATATGGATATTAATGACAATCCTTTTGAGTGTGGATTTGACAAATATATAGACCTAGAATCAGATATAATATTTCTAGGAAAAGAAAAATTAATTAAGATAAAAGAAAATGGAATTAAAAAGAGACTTATGGGTGTAAAAATTGAAGCTAAAGCAATAACTATTACAAAGGAAATACCTATGAAAAATTCTGAAGGAAAAGTTTTGGGACAACTTAGATCTGCTGCTTTTTCACCTAAGTTTAAAAGGATAGTAGGTATAGCAATGATAGAAAAAGATTACTGCAAACAACTACAAAAATTTCAAATAGAGATAAACAATAATGTTTTTTTAGGAGAAATTTGTAATTTACCAATAGAATAAGATATGAAGAAAGCTAAGATTTATATTCCAACAAAAACTGCCATGCAATCGGGTAGGGGAAAACAAAAAAAATGGGTTTTAGAATTTGAAACCAAAGATACTAAGATTAACCCTCTTATGGGCTGGGAATCTTCTACAGATACTCTTGAAGAAGTAATTTTGAGATTTTCCACACAAGAACAAGCAGTTGAGTATGCAAAAAAAAATTCAATTTTATATAAAATCATTGAACCTAAAAAAGAGAAATTTGTCATAAAGTCTTATGCTGATAATTTTCTTAAAAACTAGATATGTGGCGTAGTTTTTTTAAAGATCAAAAATGGTATTACTGGTCATACGGTGGTGGTTTTTTTATATTGTCTCTATTAGTGGCTCAAACTTATTTAGATGTGTTGTTTAACAGTTGGTACAAGGACTTTTACGATATTCTTCAGACCGCTGAAGAAAGAGAAATATCTGAATTCTGGAGTTCTATTAAAAAATTTCTTTATATAGCTTTGCCTTATGTAACACTTTTTGCCTTTACAAATTGGTTTACAAGACTTTGGGCTTTTAGATGGCGTGAAGCCATGACATTTTCTTATATGCCTTATTGGCGCGCAACTGAGTCAAAAGTTGAGGGTTCTTCCCAAAGAATTCAAGAAGATTGTATGAATTTCGCAAAGATAGTCGAGTCAATTGGTCTACAAGTTGTTAAAGCTATTATGACGTTAATTGCATTTATTCCAATACTTTGGGTTCTTTCATCAAATGTTTCTGTGCCTTTTTTAGATAATATTTCTGGTTCTTTAGTCTGGGTGGCGTTGATTTTAAGTATTGGAGGGATTATCATTAGTTGGTTAGTAGGTATCAAACTACCAGGTTTAGAGTATAATAATCAGAAAGTAGAAGCGGCATTTCGAAAAGAATTAGTCTACGGTGAAGATGATAGAAAAAATTATGTTCAAGCTCCTACAATTTTACAATTATTTACTGGCATTAAGTTTAATTATCATAAATTATTTTTACATTATGGATATTTTGATCTTTGGGCCATCTGGTATAGGCAATTATTCGTAATTGTACCTTTTTTAATTATGGCTCCAGGTTTATTTACTGCTGCATTTACATTAGGTGTGATGATGCAAGTCGTTAATGCCTTTGGAGAAGTAAAAGATGCTTTTTCTGTATTTTTATATAATTGGACTAGAATAACAGAACTAAGATCTATACACAAACGACTAATGGAGTTTGAAAACTCGATCAATTATACAAAGAAGTTGAGAAAACCAAGAAAATCTGATGTAAGAGTTTAATGGATTTATATATTAAACTCTTTGATGTTCTTTTTCCCGTTTTTTTTGTTATTGGAGTAGGTTACTATTTAGGTGTAAAGGATCCAAAATTCGATACTAAATTTATCACAAATTTTGCTGGAAACATTGGTACTCCAGCAATGATCTTTTATACTATTACTACTACTGGCGTAACTTTGAGTGTATTTATAGAATATTTTATATATGCTTTAATTATAATTGGTGGTTTTTCAATTGTTGGTCTTATATTTCTTTTGCTACTAAAAAAAGATATTATTAGCGAATTACCTCCCTTGATCTTACCGAATACAGGTAACATGGGTGTTCCTATTTGTTTGTTTGCTTACGGGACAGCAGGGCTTGGAGTAGCCTCAGCGATAGCATCAGTTATTATACTTCTTCACTTTACAGTTGGTGTATTGTTGGCAAAAAAGAGTTTTTCATTAGATATTTTAATCAAAAATGTTCCTATTTACGGAATTATTGTTGCAGTAACTTTTTTGTATTTTGAATGGGAAGTTCCTGGATTTTTAGAAAACACTACTTTTTTACTTACCTACACAACTATATTTTTAGTATTGATGTCTTTAGGTATAGCTTTATCCAGATTTCAGGTAGTATCGTGGTCTAAAGCATCAATATTAGGAGCTGTAAGAGTTATTATAGGTCCAATTATAGGATTTAGTTTAATAAAATATTTGGATCTTGATGGATTTGCAGCTGGTGTTCTATTAATTCAATCTTCAATGCCTAGTGCAGTTTTAACATATTTAGTAGGCTCCATGTATTCAGAGAAAGAAGTGGTAGATAGTGTTGCAAGTGTTATTGTAACCTCTACAATGATGTCATTAATTACTGTTCCTATTGTAGTATTTTATAGTTTAAAATTTTTCCAATAAATACAATGACTTACAATTAGTTCTTTATGTTATACGTTAATTTATTAGTAAGTATTACTGACGTATAATAGGAAATAGCTTAAAAAACATTGAAAATAAGAGCTAATTTAAGCTTCTTTAAAAGATTAAAATAAAAAAAAAAAATGATTATTTAAAAAAACGACTAAAAATAAGGTAAAATAATAGAATGATGTTAAAAAAATTCAATAATACCAGGTGTTTTGGTCGACTTAAAAGGCTTGAATATCAACCATTCTAGGAGCTTTGCAGTATAGGAATATAGCGTTTAAAAGGCCATAGAGGGCGAATTTTTTGAGATTATACTATACAGAGTACAACTAACTGGTGAATCAAATAAAATAGCAAGCGTAGTGGGGTAGTTAGACTAGATCGCCCGTCAAATAACAATTCTAGACGATTATACCCTCTCTTTTTAGTAGTAATTTCTTAGTTTTCAAACCACCCTTGCCCGAATACCCTCCTAATGAACCATCTGATCTAATTACCCTATGACAGGGTATTTTTGGTGCAAAAGGGTTTTTTCCTACAGCATTAGCTACAGCTCTTGAAGATTTTGGCTTATTTATAGCTATAGCGACCTGTTTATAGCTCTTTACGGTGCCTTTTCTTATAGTCTTAAGATAATTCCATACCTTTTTTTGAAATTTAGTCCCTCTAAAATCATTATTTGACGGGCGATTTAGCTTCATTTCGAGTATTTTGCAAACTGTTTAGAACCTTTATTTGGCCCCGCTAATAGCAGCGTCCAAGCAGGTTTACCATCAGGAATCTTTAAACTATGCCTATCTAAGGCTTTTCTAAAGCCTATATAGCCTGGACCTCTCCAAAAAGTCCCATTTTCATTGGTTTCCCAGTACCCACCTTTAAGTATAATTGTTATGTAAGGCCAATAATGATCATGCAAATCACCTAGATCACTCTTTAAAATTTTATGAAGAAGAATATTGAAAGGAAACCATTTAGGTCTTTTACGAAAAAGCAAATAGTATCTGATCATGAATGGCTCAGCTTTATCATAGTCCGGCCAGCTCGGACCGCGATCCAAAAGTAATCTTTTTCGATTCTCAAACATCATTTTAATTTAAACACTTGACACTAGAAATCATCTATTATATTACTAACGATAATTAATGGTTATCAATAGTAATATTAAAAAATTATGAAAAATTTAGTAACTGACTTAAAAGCATTACAAGAAGAAACTATTAAAAACTTACAAAACTCTAAAGCAAATAATACTGTTAGAGCCTATAAATCAGATTTCAAGGACTTTGGTCTATTCTGTGTTCAAAACGGATTTAAAAATCTTCCTTCAGATCCAAAAATTGTATCCCTGTATTTAACTCATTTATCTACAAAAGAAGTAAAATTAAGCACAATTCGAAGAAGGCTAGTTTCTATTGGGGTAATTCATAAAATTAAGGGACATTATTTAGATATGAAACATCCAGTTATAGTAGAAAATTTATTGGGTATCAAAAGAAGAAAAGGAAGTGTTCAAAAAGGTAAAAAACCTATTTTAATCAATGAGTTAAGAAAAATTCTTAATGTTATAGATGAGCAAAATTCACCAGATATTAAAAAACTAAGAGACAAATCAATTATATTAATAGGGTTTTCGGGAGGGTTTAGAAGAAATGAAATAATTTCATTGGATTATGAAGACTTGGACTTTGTATATGAAGGGTTAAAGATAACCATTAAAAGGTCCAAAACAGACCAATTTGGAGAAGGTACAATTAAAGCTCTGCCCTATACAAAGGAAAGCCCCTATTGTCCTGTAACAACTTTAGAGAGATGGCTTAAAATATCAAAAATAAATAAAGGTCCAATATTTAGAAGATTTTCAAAGGGATCTAATTTATCAAAGAATAGATTAACTGATCAATCAGTAGCTATAATAATCAAAAACTATCTAAATAAAGCTGGTATTGATAGTAAAAACTACTCAGGACACAGTCTCAGATCAGGATTTGCCACTACCGCAGCAGAGTCAGGTGTGGAAGAAAGAAGTATCATGGCTATGACAGGCCATAAATCTACAGAAATGGTAAGACGTTATATAAAGGAAGCAAATTTGTTTAAAAATAATGCTTTAAACAAAATTAAAATTTAAAAATTTTTTAGGTAATAATCATTATTAATATCTTTTAAAAGTTTAAAATTTTTTTGATTAAGAAAATTTAGAATTTTATCTCGTAAATGAGGAAAAATTTCAATTTGCATAAAGATATTATTGTTTGACAAAAGATTAAGAGCTCCGTTCAAAACATTTAACTCATGCCTTTCTACATCAATCTTAAAAAAAAGTTTTTTATTAGTTAATTTGAAAAAATCGTCTAACTTAACACAGTTTATAGTTTCGTAAAAAATTTTATCATTGTTATATTTTTTTAATTCTTGATCGTTATCTGTAAGAACCGAAGAACCTCCCAGCTTATTTTTATTAGTAAACCATAACTTTCGTTGATCCTTTTTATCTGAGCAAGCAAAATTATGACAAGATATTTTAAATTTATTAATTTCAACATTCTTTATTAACCTAGAATAGTTCAAGTTATTAGGCTCGAAAGCAACAGTATTTTTAACTAAATGATTAACGGCTAAAGAATAATAACCTATATAAGAACCAATATCGAAAAAATAATCAAATGATGAGTCTTCACTTAAAACGTTCAAAACATAATTTATTTGTTTTGGTTCATAACAACCTTTTAAAAAAATTTCTCTGTCTATTGAAGATCTTAGATAAAGTAAAATTTTGAAATTCGCAATATTTATTCTATGGGGAAGATTAAAAACTGACATAATTCTTAACAATGAAGGAATAATTCTTCTTAAAGAATTAATAGAATAAAAATAGATTATTAATCTTCTAAACATTTGATAAAATTTTTTTAAATTTTGATAGAAATTTACTAGAAAAAGGTCTTAAAATAAAAAAATTATAATTAGAATTATCTGGTTTGTATTCCCTAAAGGCGATTTTGTTAATTGTATCATCAAAAATATCAATCACAGGAACACATAAAAATGAAGCAGCTACACTCATAGTGCCATGTGGAGCTATGACTAAAGATGATTGTCTAATAACATGAAAAAGGTCAATACTTTGAACATTTTCTAAATAATTTATATCCTTTTTAATCATATTGGATATTTTTGATTTAACAAAATTTTCAAAGTTGTGTGTTGAATATATTTTCTTAAAAACATCATTGAATTCGGTTTTTTCAATGTCACTGGTTAATAAAATTTTATACTTATTATTATTTAGAATTTTGAATATCTCTTGTAGATGTTCAATTTTCCATTTATTTTTAACATAAATACTTTTTTTAAAATGAAAATGACAGTATCTATGTTTATCAAGAGTTAATAATTCTTTATTATAATCAGGGCTTAAATTTAACAATGGTTTTCCGTGTACTTCTTCTGATTTACAAAGTTTATATATTAAATTCGATATGCTATCTCCTTTTTTCTTATTATTTCTGTCGTTTATTTGTTTTTTAAAAAGAAAATTTCGTAAATATTTATTTGGTCTAAATTTTTTTCCATCATTAACACAAATTCCATAAAATTTAATTCTTCTTTGAATAAAAGGTAAAAAAAAAAGAAATTTTTTTGGAGATAAAATATAAATTTTTTTTATTGAAGGATTAAAAATTGTAAATAATAAACTTATTTTGTCTATGAAACTAATTCTATAATTTAGTATTTTGACTTTAATATTCTTTCTATCAAATAAAAAACTAAACCCTTTTGAATAATCTGACAAATATATATTAATTTGATATTCTAAATGTTCATTCAGTATCTGATTAATACCTTTCAAGGAATGAAATAAATCACCTACCCTATCATTCTTAAAAATAAGTATTTTTTTCATTCTATAAACTTTTCAATCCAAGTATCCGCTATATTTGACCAATCGTATCTTAATCTACTTTTATACATATTCTCTTTTAGCTCTTTTAATAATTTGTCATCATTCATAATGTCTAGTGTGTAATTAGTAAATTCTTTTGAGTTTTTTGCTATAAATCCATTAAATCCATGTTGTACCCTCTCTTTAATTGATCCAGTTCCATATGTTACTACTGGTACGCATAATCTAATAGCTTCTTCAACAGTAAGAGTAAAAATATCAGATTTATGTCCTAAATATAACAAAACTCTAGATTCTTTTAACTCTTCTATCATTTGTCTTCTATTTCCAATTTTACGTAAAAAGATATTTTTTTCTTTATGTAAATCAGAATAATTAATAAGATTTGGAGTTATATTAAACCTGAGATTTTTATTTCTTGGATAAATATATTTTATCCATATTTCAATTAATTCATCTAGATTTCTGTTTGAGCGTATATTATAAATCGCATTTTTACTTGGAATTTTATTTATATCTACTTTTTCATTAAGAAACATTTTATCGACAGTTATGGGTATAACTATCTTTCCATATGGAGATGTTATCTTACTCCTAAGTTCGTACTGATAATTACATAAAGTTACTATAACTGGTTTATAAATATAGGTTGATAAGAATTGTTTTTTTCTAATAAATTTTTCCAACGTTTGATTACTAACTGAAAATATAGCCTTTTTTCTTGACGATATATTTTTAAATAAATTAGCGTTGGATACAGCTATAGCTAAATTAAATATTTTCTTTAATGCATCAGAATTAAAATTTATATAATTAACTCCCCTCACCTTTTCTTCTTTTTGTGTGTTTGTAACAAAGAAAACGTCAATTTTCTTTTTTACAAACTCTTCAGCTAATAGAATCAACGATGTTTCTGTTCCCCTTAAAAACTCTCCTTCTAGATCATTTCCAGTGAATGATTGATTTGAATTATCTAATATTAAAATTTTTTTATTATTTTGCACTTGTATAGGATTTGACTATTTTTCTGATATTTTTAAAATTTTTTAAACCAAGTTTTCTTAAAAGTTTATTATTTCCAAATATATTTTCACCTCTTTCGCTGTCAAAATATAATTTTTTATTAACTGTAAATTTATTTAATAGCTTACATATTTTGATTAAATTAATTTTTTTTCCACTTGAAATATTAATAGGTTTAGTGAAATGTTTATCTAAGATTAAATATAATGATTTTGAAACATCGTCTATATGAATAAAATCTCTATATTGATTAATATTATTAATATAATTACTATTTTTTATTTTGGCTAACATGTCGGGAACAAAATTTCCTTTTTTTTGTCTTTTTCCAGTAGTATTAAATACCCTAGCAATCCCAATTTTGAAATTGTATTTTTTTTTGTTTTTCAAAATGTGGTCTTCAACAGTTTTTTTTGACTTTCCATAAACATTCATTGGTCTCCTAATTTTATTTTCTTTTATACTTTTATTAGAATATCCATATACGTGAGAACTTGAAATAAAAAGGAACATTTTAATGTAATTATTATTACTGTTAAGTGAATTTAGGATATTAATTGAAGAGTCTACGTTTATTAATTTAAGAGATTTATAAAATTTATTGCTTTCATTTTTAGTTATTGCAGCAAAGTGTATAAAATAATGAAATTGATTCTTTATTATCCAACTGTTCATTTTTTTAAAATTTTCAATACGATAAGGATATCTAAAAATTTTGAATTTCTTTTTAAATTTTTGATAAAAATGGGAACCTAAAAGACCTGATCCTCCTGTAATTCCAACTTTAATTTTAGATGTTTTTTTCAAAAACTTTTACCAATTTTTTTACATTAATTTTTGTCATTAATTTAGTAGGCAATCCAATAAATAATCCATGATCATTAATATAATCAGAATTTTTTAATTTTAAATTTTTGTTAAGTTTGTATTTCTTTATTGAAGGCTGTTTTAGAAAATTTCCACTGATAATCGGTCTTGTTTGCACACCATTTTTTTCAATTCCCTTAATAAAATTTTCTCTTGAGATCTTTTTAGATAATATAATAGGTATTCCAAACCATGAAGCTTTAACAAAATTATTTTCTTTGGTTATAAATAAATTATTATTTACAATAAAATTTTTTTTAATTTCATTTATAATCATCTGTCTATTAGCTGTTCTTATTTTCATAAATTTATTTAAATCTCTGAATTGACTTAAACCAATACTAGCTGAAACATCTGTTGGTCTTAAATTAAAACCAGAGTTGTAAAAAATAAATCTTTTATCAAGTTGTCTATTATTTTTTGCTATTTTTGTTTCATTCTTTAATCCTCTTGACCAACCGTGAGATCTTAGAGACTTAATAATTTCATAATCTTCATTATTTTGACAGCATAGCATTCCTCCTTCACCAGATGATATTTGATGTGAAGAGTAAAATGAAAATGTTGAAAACTCACCGAATGAACCAAGATATTTATTTTTAAATTTAGTACCTAGAGACTCACACGTATCTTCTATCAAAATTAATTTATTCCTCTTTTTAATTTTCATTAATTCATTCATATCAGTGCAATTACCTAAAACATGCACTATTAATATAGCTTTAGTTTTTTTGCTTACCTTTTTTTTTAAATCTTCGATATTAATATTAAGAGTGTTGACATCTACATCTACAAACTTTGGAATTAAACCTGACTGAATTATAGGCCATAAAGATGTTGACCAACATAAAGATGGAATTAAAACTTCATCTCCTCTTTTTAGTCTTTGTTTTCTGTACGGATTAATAAGACACTGTAAAGCCAATAAATTAGCTGATGATCCTGAGTTTACCATTAATGAGAAATTTGTTTTTAATTTTTTTCTAAAAATATTTTCAAATTTGTTCGTTATTGGACCAATTGTAATTTTGTTAGTTTTCAAAACTTTAACAGCAGCATCAATATCTTTTTTTCTATAAGGATTTTCTACAAGAGGATGAAAAATATTTTTCATATTAATCAAATTTAGATAATTCAGCTTCTATCATGTCATCTATAAGTTTTTCTGTTGTAATCGATGGTTTCCACTTTAGATATTTTCGTGCTTTAGAGTAATTTCCTTTTAAAAAGTCGACTTCACTAGGCCTAAAATGTTTCTTATCAATATCAATAATAATTTTTCCGGAATTTTGATCTACACCTCTTTCATACAGACCCTTTCCTTTCCACTTAATATTCATAGAAAGTTTTTTTGCAACAGAATTAATAAAGCTTTTTACAGTATTTTCTTTATTCGTTGCTATAACCCAATCATCTGGCTTTTTATATTGAAGAATTTTCCACATAGAAACTGCATAATCTTTAGCGTGTCCCCAGTCTCTAATTGCGTACAAGTTACCTAATGTAAGTTTTTTTTGTATCCCTTTTTGTATTCTAGTTAAACCTTGAACAATTTTTTTTGTTACAAAGGTGGGTCCTCGCCTTGGAGACTCGTGATTAAAAAGAATACCATTGCTAGCAAAAATACCATAAGCTTCTCGATAATGTACAGCAGTATGATATGCAAAAACTTTAGACACACCATAAATTGATCTTGGATGGAAAGGTGTCAATTCGTTTAAAGAGTTTTTATTTTTTACAAGCCCATACATTTCTGAGCTGGAAGCTTGATAATATTTTGTCTTTTTTAAATTTAAAATTCTAATAGACTCTAATATTCTTAATGCACCCAAAGCCGTTATATCAGCTGTGTATTCAGGTATATCAAAAGAAACTCTAACATGACTTTGTGCAGCTAGGTTGTAAATTTCATCAGGTTTAATCTTATTTATTATATTTAATGTACTTGTACCGTCAGATATATCTCCGTAATGAATAAATATATTCTTGTTGTCAAAATTTACACTATCAAATAAATGATCTATCCTTTCAGTATTAGCACTTGAGGATCTTCTCTTAACCCCATGAATAATGTAATTTTTATTAAGTAACAACTCGGCTAAATAAGATCCATCTTGTCCGGTTATTCCAAATATTAAAGCTATTTTTTTTTTTAATTTTGCCATAAAAATCTTTTTTTATTATTTAGATTCATTGTTTTATTAATTATATATTCGGCTACAAGGTCTGAATTAAAATATTTCATGTACTTTTCCTTTCCCTTTTTAGCTATGTTTCTTCTTAGTTTATCATCGTTTGAAATCTTAATTATTTTCTCAGACAAATCATTTATATTTTTATAAAAAACCATTTCACTATTACTAAAAAAATCTCTGTATTGAGTTTTTTCATCTATCAAACAAACTAAACCATTTCCAACTATTTGGGTTATTCTATCACTACTATAATATTTAATAGTATCACCTCTGCTTAAATTCAAACCCATTTTCGCATTACTGATAGTTTTAAAATAATGATCTGCCCATATTGGTTGGATTTTATCTAAACCATATATATCAAATTTGGTATCAGGTGTCTTTTTTAGTAAATTTTTAATAAAAATTGATCTATCATCCATTTTACCAGTTTTTAAAACTCCTCTGTGAACACCATGGCTTAAAGCAAAAAACACATCTACAGGACAAGATTTATTAAAATTATTTAAGGTCTCAAAAGATTTATCACTCGGGTTTGGAATGTAAAAAGACTCATTATTTTTTGGTATAAAATTTAATGCAGATGGACTAGTGGTCATAAAACTTGCATCGACAGAGTCAATCTTGTCTAAAATTCTTTGCTTATTTCTATTATAATCTGGTCCTTTTGGATTAAGAGGGTCTAAAAACCATTGTCCTATTCTAATGTTTGGATAGTCATCTCTCAATTCACTAATTTGATCTGATGAGATCAAGTCAGCATGGCCTAAGATAATTAAGTCAGGCTTATAATTATAACATGTTCTTTTAAGTTTATCGTTTAAAATTTTTGATCCCTTAAAGTCATTAATAGATCTATAATATTTTTGAATGTCTCTATCACTGAATCCAAGAACACTGTGCCCCAATCTTATGAATCCATTATTAATTCTACGACCGGTGTTGAAAAAAAGTCTTCCATCTAATCTTTCGTTAAAATTTGTTATATGCAAAATTCTTAGCTTTGATTTCTTTTTAGGTGTGTAAAATTTTTTTATATTTTCTATCTTATCTAACCTATAATTATCAATACTTTTAGAAACGAATTTATGTGATAAATAAAAATTTTTTATAGACAATTTTTGTAAATTTTTTCTTAGAGATTTATTCTTAATTAATTCATTTATTATTTTTGTTAATTCTGCGCTAGATAAATTCTTTAATATTTTTGCATTAGTTACGGTTTCTGGTAGCCCACCTTTGTTTGTTATTATAACAGCACAACCATTAGCTGAAGCCTCCAAACTAGTCCTTCCAAAAGGCTCTTCCCATCTCGAGCAGACAACAGCAATACTTGTTTTTTTAAAAATATTAATTACATCAACGTGTTTTTTAAAACCAAGTAGTTTCGCATTTTTATGTTTTAACTCGATTTTTTCTCTCTTTTCATCACCTATTATCATAGCTTGCCAATCTAGATTTTTATCTAATACTTTTTTAATTGCTTTACAAAAAATATCGTAGCCTTTCGCTTTATTTAATTTACCGACAAAAGTTATCCATTTTTTTTTGCTTTTAACTAATGAAGGATTGCCTTTTTTTGCTGATTGATAAAATACAGATAGCTTATCACTATTTACAAATTTATTTTCCATCCCTTCTAAAAATCTTTTTTTAGACCAATTACTATTAAAAATTATCTTATAACATTTTTTTAAAAGTAATTTTCTATCATCTATATTTTTTGATCCATCCATCGATAAAGGATCGTTATGGAAATAAAGTGAGATAATTTTCTTTTTAAATATTGTGGATAAAATTTTTACGTAAGTAGGTCTATTGTGAATTTCTATTATAGAAGATTTATTTTTCTTTTCTAAATCAATAAAATTATTGACATAATTTCTTGTTTGGCTTGATAAAATATTTTTTTTAATTTCAATATTAATATATTTAATGGGAAATTTTTTTTTAAAATCAGTATTTCCAAAAACAGTAATGTTTTTTCTAAATTTACTTATCTTAGTTGTTTCATAAACAAACAAAGACACTGCTCCAGGATACTCTGGAGAGAAATTTTCTTTATAGGGTAACAAAATCGATATTTTCATTTACTTTTATTTTTTATTATATTTCTTATTGTTCTATTGTGCTTTATATAATATTCTCTTGAAATTGCTTTACTTTTTGTACTGATTTTTTCTTTATAAATAAGCTTCCATTTTCTACCTTTGGTAAACTTTGCGCCCTTTCCAGAATTATGAAGCTTGATTCTTTTATCTAATGAATTTGTATAACCTACATAAGTTACAGGTATTCTTTCAACTGATTTGAGCATATAAACATAGTAGCTCATTAACCCTATTTTAAGCCTAGATGAGTATATTTAACGTTTAAGTAGTCTTTAATAGCCATAGAGCCGCCTTCTCTTCCATATCCAGTTTGTTTTATACCTCCAAAAGGTGCTTCTGGTAGCGCAACAACACCAGTGTTAACAGCAACAGTACCTGTTTCCATTAACTCTGAAGCTTTATGAGCTTTTTCAAGATTATTTGTATAGACATAACTAGCTAATCCAAGATCATTATTATTTGCTCTTTTCACTACTTCATCAAAATGTTTAAATGAGAGTATTGGAACTAGTGGTCCAAAAGGCTCTTGCTTCATAATGGTGAAATCATCTTTAACATTATCAAAAACAGTTGGTTCATAAAAATAACCTTTGTTAAATCCTGCTGGTTTTTTTCCACCTGATAGAACTGTAGCACCTTCATTTTTAGTAACCTCCACTAAAGCTTCAACTTCCTCTAGCCTCTTTTTTGTCGTTAAGGGACCTAAAATAGTGTCTTGCTCCATTCCATTTCCTATCTTTAATTTTTTCGTTTTTTCAACCATCATTTTTGTAAAAGCATCCTTTTTTTTTTCATGTATATAAAAACGACTAGGCGAAATACATACTTGACCGTTATTTCTAAATTTAGCAAAAATTGCTATATCCGTAACTTTATCTATATCAGCATCTTCGAAAACTATGAAAGGTGAATGTCCGCTAAGTTCCATAGTAACTCTTTGGACCTTATCAGCTGCTTTTTTTAAAATTAATTTTCCTACTCGAGTTGAGCCTGTTATTGAAACTTTTTTTATTATATCAGATGAAAGTAACTGGTCAGAAATATATGCTGGATCACCGGATAATAAATTAACAACACCGGGAGGAACCCCTGCTTCATTGCAAATATCTACCAACTCCATTACAGATCCTGGAGTTATAACGTCGGGTTTAACTATTACAGAACACCCTGCAGATAAAGCAGTAGAAATTTTTCTTGATGCAAGTGTTATTGGAAAATTCCAAGGAACAAGAGCAGCCACAACACCTACTGGCTGATACGAAACTTGAATTCTAGTATCAGGAGATCTTCCTTGTAAAGTTTCTCCGTAGATTCTTTTTGCCTCTTCAGAGCTCCATTCAAATATATCAGCTGCACCATTTGCTTCACCAGAACCTTCTTTGAGAGGTTTTCCTACTTCTAGTGTTAACCATTTGGCTAGAATATCATTTTTTTTTCTCATTAATTCTGAAATTTTTCTTATCACCTTAGATCTTTCCCATGGAGAGGTATTTCTCCAAATGTTAAAACCTTTTTCAGCGGATTTGAGACATAAATCAATATCTTCTTTGTTAGCTTTTGATGCTTTTCCTATTACTTCTTCTGTTGCAGGATTTATTACGCTATAGGTTTCTCCACTAAAGGATTTTTGCCATTTACCGTTTATAAATTGACCAAATTTTTCGTACATAATTAATCTTAATAGTCAGACTATATTTAAAAATAACTTTTTTCAAGATGGCGGTCTCAAGGGGAAACGAATCCCTCTTTGTTGATCGTTATTCTAGGTCAGAACCGCTTTATTATCAATATTTTAGCATAATTCTTTTAAACTAACTAGAGCTTGATTGTAATTTGTTCACACTCGCAAAGGAAAAATGACTTGTATCAGAAAGCTACGAGACAAATAACAGGTAATAATAAGAAGTTAAAATTCCCCAAATATTTCAAAGTTTTGCGTTTAGAAATTTTTAGCAAATAAATGTACAAAGGAAACGGAGTTTATTATGAAAAATGAACATTTCGAGTATTTATATTAACTTCCTCCTCAACCTTGATACAGCTGACTCAAAAGTTTCTTGCTTTGTTAACATTTAATGCTTAAGAATGATTAGAAAAAAAGAATTTATAGTAAAATTATTTCAATGAAAAAAATAAATAAATTATTATATATCTTTTTAATCTTGACTTGGAGCAACATCAGTTTTTCCGAAGATCTTAAAAAGATAAATATTAGTCAATCTTTTATTCACTTTATGGTATCCGATGACATTGGGTGGAGAACAAATATTGAATCAGTATTAATCAGCAAAAATAAAAATATTTTTTTGGTCAAAGAGTGTAGAGCAGAATCAGTATCTCATCAACGACCTTTCTTTAGTCATCCATTTAGATATGAATTTCTTGCAATCGTAGAAAATGATAAAAGTCATTTTATTAGAACATCTGCTACTGATGGAAATGACTCGAATATCATACTTGATTCCTCAATCAAAAATAAAAAATACATAACTGAAAGCAATGCCAATGATTTGAGTTTTGATGAAGTCTATGAAATACTTTTGTCTGGCAAAAAAAAAAATATTTATTGTAAAATCGATTATGAACACGAAGGAATTAAATATAGTTTAATTTCAGAATGTGAATATATAAATTACGGTTCTGATAAAGATAATAATAAATATTTACAACCTATAATGGGATATACTCCTTTTTTTCATGAAAATAAAATTAGATATGGTTATGCTGCTATAAATAAAAATAAAAAAAATAATGGAAGATTAGAATTTTTACTTAATGAAAAAAGTCCACTCTTCAATGTTTCTATAGATCAAAACTTATTTAAATTGTATATTAAAAAATTTTTGAATAAATTATTGTTTTTTTATAATAAAAATGATTTTACAGAATTAGTTTCCATTAAAGAGAGCAAAGTTAATTTTTTTTCATTTAATTAGTTTTGATGAATTGAAATAGATTTAATATTACTATTTGATCGCAATCTGATCAAAATAAGAAAAAAATGTTTTTAGAAAGAATTAATGTTTAAACCGATTTTCAAGTGGTATTGGCGGTCCCAAGGGGAATCGAACCCCTCTTTGTTGGATGAAAACCAACTGTCCTAACCGATAGACGATGGGACCGTATTTTTGAATGTCTTGTTAACAGAAATATCATCAATAATAAACTCTACATTTGATTGCCCTTTCCACTCATTTAGGGATAATTTTCCTGCAATATTAAATAACTTATTATCCTTTTTAAGTAAGTGAGCTCCTATTTCGTTTTCCAAAGAATTAAAAGCTATACTTTTTATAGTTGTTCCTTCCTGACCTATAAGAATCGATTTAATATGCTTATCTTTTAGTATTTTATTATTAACAGATTTTAAATTTTCTATTATAAATTTTGGTTCTGGGTTGCCCGATCCAAAAGGAGCTAAATAATGAACTTTATTATAAAAATCTAGATTAACAGCAGAAGGAGCAACTATGCAATCTAGATATAAAGGTTTTTCTTTTGATGCTTGTTTAACGTTATTTCTAAACTTTTGAAAAATAAAATTTTTAAACTTTTCTATATTTTCAGTTTTTATTGAGAAACCTCCTGCCATTTTATGCCCGCCACCCTTTATCAATATATTTAATTGAACTGCTGCGATAATAATAGAACCAATATCAAAACCTACAATAGATCTAGCTGATGCTTTACCAACATTATTTTCGACTGAAATAATAATAACTGGCTTATTAAACTTATCTTTAATTCTTGATGCAACAATTCCTATAACACCCTCATGCCAGTTTTCCCCAGATAGAACTAGAACTGGATCTGAAAGTTGTTCTAAAACTTTTTTTGATATTTTTTGTAAAGCATCCTCTTCTAACAATTTTCTTTCTTTATTAAAATAATCTAACTCTGATGCTATTTTAAAAACTTCTTTTGGATTAGAATTAATCAATAAATTAGCACCGTGAGAAGATTTACCAACTCTACCACCTGCATTAATTCTTGGTCCTAAAACATATCCTAAATGATAAATATTTGGGTTTGTTTCAATTTTACAAAGGTCCGACAAAGTTTTTAGTCCCAAATTATTTTTAGATTTAAAAACTTTTAATCCTTGTTTAACAATAGCCCTATTTAATCCAATTAATGGAACAACATCACATACAGTTCCTAAGGATACTAAATCCAAATACTGAATTAGATTTGGTTCATTAATATTGTTATTATCAAACCATTTATTAAGTCTCAATTCTTTGTTTAAAGAAATTAAGAACATAAATGTTACACCGGCTGCACATAAATAGTTTAAATTTGACTTATCGTCTAAACGATTAGGATTGATTATTGAATAAGCATTAGGTAAATTGATTTCAGATTGATGGTGATCTAAAACTATTACATCTACATGATTTTTATTTGCATACTCTATTGCTTCAAAGGATAAAGTTCCACAATCTACAGTAAAGATAATCTTTATGTTTTTGCTAATCAATTTTTTAAATGCTTCTATAGATGGACCGTACCCCTCTTTTTTTCTGTCTGGTATATATATTTCATATGGTATTTTTAGTTCAGAAAAGTAATTTCCAAGTAAAGCAGTAGAAGTTGCTCCATCCACATCATAGTCACCAAAAATTCCTATTTTCTCATTTTTTTTAATAGCCATGATAGTTCTTAAAGAGGATTTTTTCATGTCATTTAGAGACTCTGGATTTGGAAGAAAATTCTTTATTGATGGGTCTAAAAAATTTTTAACTTCTTCTCTTTTAATATTTCTTATTGATAAAAGTTTTGAGGTTATTTCATCTAAAAACAAATTTTCTTTTAAGAAAGATAAATCAGCTTGATTATATTTCTTTATAATCCATTGTTTACCACTTACCGAAAGTGAATTCATTTTTTATATATGTTTTTAATAGTTTTATTTACTTTCTCGCTTTTATGAAGTGCAAAAGTTGACACCTCGTATTTATCACCTAGATCTTTAACTCCATCAGTTATATCTCCTGAAGTTACACCCGAAGCACAAAATATTACATCTCCCCTAATCATATCATCCAAATTATACTTCGCATCGAAGTTTTCTATGCCTAAATTTTTTGCTCTTTTTTTTTCTTCCTCATCTAAAACTAAACGACCTTGAATTTGACCTCCAAAACAAGATAGAGCAGCGGCTGCTAGAACGCCTTCTGGGCCGCCACCGGTACTATAATAAATATCATTTAATGGTTTTTTTCCTACCACACTTAGTGCACCTGCTATATCTCCATCAGTAATATAATTAATTGAAACATTTAATTTGTTCAACTCTTTAATAATATTTTCATGTCTCGGTCTTTTAAGTACACATGCTTTTAAATCAGAGATTTTTTTATTTTTGGCATCAGCTAATAATTCTATATTTTTTTTTACCCCATAATCTAAATCTAATAAATTTTTTGGCAGACCAGATCCAATTGCAATTTTTTCCATATAGGTATCTGGGGCAGATAATAATTCACCTTTATTTGCTACTGCTATAACTGAAAAAGCATTAGGTTGATTATTTGCAGTAAATTTAGTTCCTTCAAGTGGGTCTACGGCTATATCAAATTTTGGTCCTTTTAAAGTTCCTAATTTTTCTCCTATATAAAGCATAGGAGCTTCGTCCATTTCACCCTCTCCTATAACGATTGTTCCTTCCATATTTAATTTGTTTAGTTCATTCCGCATTGGGTCAACAGCACCTTTATCTGCTGCAATTTTATCTTTTTTTCCGACAAACCTTGATGCGCCTATTGCTGCTTTTTCTGTAACTTTTATAAATAAATCTAAAAACTTAGTATCAATTAACATTAATTATCATCTATTCTAATCAGTTTAGGTTTTTTTAAAACATAGGTTTTATTATTAACTACTTTTATTATCTTATTCAGGTCTTTATCTTTAGATTCATGAGTTATAATAACTATAGATGAAGAACCTTTATTTTTATTAGGATTTTGTATTAATCTTTTAATTGATACATTTTGTGTTGAAAATATACTTGTAATATTTGATAAAACACCCGACTTATCTTTAACTTCAAATCTTAAATAACCAGAAAAAGACCTATTTGAAATATCTTTAAATATAAGATTCTTTCTCTCCTTGTTAGATATAGAAAATGGAAATTTGATATTTCCCCTAAGTATGGAAGAAATATCTGAAACCAACGCTGAAGTAGTTGCTGCAGGACCTGCACCCTCACCTTGAATTATACTTTGGCCAACAGGTAGACCATTAATTATTACCGCATTTAAAACACCATCAATGCTAGCTACATACGAACTTTTTTTAATTAGAGTTGGGTGAACTCTTTGATAAATTATGTTGTTGAGTAATTCAGCATAACCTAATAATTTGATTTTATAACCAAGTTTATTGGCATTCTCTATATCATCTTTATCAATATTGTTAATACCTTCAACATGAATATTACTGTTCAAAAAAGAATTGAAACATAAGGAAGATAATATTTTGAGTTTAGCAGAAACGTCATCTCCATTTAGATCTGCCGAAGAATTACTTTCGGCATAACCTAACTTTTTAGCGGTGTCTAGAACCTCTTTAAAATTTTTATTTTGTTTATCCATAGATGATAAAATATAATTAGAAGTTCCATTGAAAATCCCGTGAACTTTGAGAATTTTATTTGCTATTAAACCTTCCTTCAAGGATCTAATTACAGGAACACCGCCACAAACAGATGCTTCAAATTCTAAATTAACATTATTTTTTTCAGCAATTTTAGCTAGTTGATCTCCGTATTTAGCTATAAGAGCCTTATTTGCTGTTACAACGTGTTTCTTGTTTTTTAAAGCGCTAAAGACCAACTTTTTTGCAGCCCCCTCAGCGCCACCAATTAATTCTACTATTACATCAACTTCTTTTAATTTTGTTGCATTTAAATAACTTCTAAGCCATTTCTTTTTATTTATTTTGATCTTTCGTTTTTTATTTTTATTTTTAGCTGAAACATAAATGACATTTGGTATACAATTATTTTTTTTTGATAGTTTTTTTTTATTTATTTGTAAATATTTATATAAATAACTACCAATGTTTCCTAAACCAATAATTGCTATATTAAGTTTTTTCATTTTGCCTTTAATTTTCTCTCATTGTTATATCAGGAAATTTTTTATCTCTACCCTGTTTTACCAAATATTTTGATATTTCATCGATACTACAATCGTCTAATATAGTACAAATATCGGTAATTTTTTTACTTACTTTATTAACTATTTTCACTTGTTGTGAAGGTTCATTTTTAGATTTTTGTATTTTTTTTCTTTTAACAATCTCCGATTTATGAGATTTTTTTTTTACACTTTTTTCCTCATTTTTAATCTTTTTATTTTTCTTAAGAGCGACTTTTTTTTTTTTAATATCACTTTTAGTTAATACTTTTAATCTTTGCTTTGTTTCCTTTTTTTTTGACAAAGTAATTTTCTTTTTTCCTTCAGAACCTTTATTGAGGTTAAGTTCAATAAGATTAATTTCATCTGATTTTTTTTCATCGATAATCTGAACTTCTAATGATAAGTTCTTTTCAAAATATTGTTCAGCTTCTGCTTTGTTTATGCATATATGATCTCCACATATCAAAACAGTTTTTGGTTTATTACAACTATAGAATAGTAATAAAATGATCAAAAACAATAAATTTTTCATTTTAAACCCATAGTTTCAGGAAATTTGTAAAGTAAATTCATATTTTGAACAGCCTGTCCTGACGCGCCTTTTATTAAATTATCTATTGCAGAAAAAATTATTAATCTACTTTTAATTCTTGTTTCGCAAACAGAAATTTCACAATTATTTGTATATATTACGTTTCCAGTACCGAGTTCTTTATTAAGACTTTTAATTTTAACGAATTTATCTTTTTTATAAAAATTCATTAATACTTTTCTTAATTTTTTTGAAGAATAGTTATTTTTTACTTCAATATATATAGAGGTTAAAATTCCTCTAAATGTAGGAAGTATATGTGGATTAAATGTATAGTTAACTTTTTTTTTTGAATATCTTTTAAATTCCTGATCAATCTCCGCAGTGTGCCTGTGATTTTTTGTATTATAGGCAAAAGTTGAACTATATAAATTATTGTGAGTAAATTTTTTTTCAAAATTTTTACCTGCCCCTGAATAACCTGATTTAGAATCGATAGTTATCTTTTCTAGATTAATCAATTTTTTTTTGATCAACGGTATTAGCGGAATTTGAATTGAAGTAGGATAACATCCAGGATTAGCTATAATTCTATATTTTCCTACTTCATTTTTAACGAATTCAGATATTGAGTAAATTGATTTATTTATAAGATTTATTGCCTTGTGTTTTTGTTTATAATTTTTCTTATAAATCTTTTTATCATGAATTCTAAAATCTGCAGATAGATCAATGAATCTTATTTTCTTATATTTATAATAAACATTGTTTATTAAACTTTGAGCTTCGCCATTTGGCATTGATAAAAAGACTAGATCAATAATTGACCAATCTATCTTTTTAACAGATGAAATTCTTGGTAATTTTTTTTTGATTCTTTTGTCAAAATAAGAAATTTGTTTTCCTAATTTTTGAGTCGCACAAAGGTATAATATTTTAGCCTTAGGATGTTTGCTTAGTAAAAGAACTAAATCTAAACCTGTGTATCCCGTAGCACCTATGATTGCTATATTTATCTTATTCTTAGACATAAAGTCTTATAACATTGTCCTATTAATTAATAAATTTAAATGATTATCTTTTAGAGAATTGGAAACTTCTTCTGGCTTTTCTATGCCCGTATTTCTTTCTCTCTACAACACGTGAGTCACGGGTGGTTAATTTGTCTTTTTTTAGATTCGTTTTTAAAGACTCATCATGAATAATTAATGCTTTTGAAATACCCAAAATTATTGCGCCAGCTTGACCTGACAACCCACCGCCTTTAACAGAACACTTTACGTCGTAATTACTTCTAACTTCAGAAATCTCCAAAGGCCTTGTTACAATAATCTGATGAACAGGTCTCTTAAAATAGTCATTCATCTTGATACCATTAACGTAAATATTACCACTACCTTTTTTCACCCAAACTTTTGCAATTGATTTCTTTCTTCTACCAGTGGCGTATTTGCTATCTTTAAAATCTAATCTAATCTTTTTATTATCAGATGTATTATTTAAATTTTCCATTAATTTTTAACCAAATTTCTTTTATTCAATTTTTCAAAATTTATTAGTTTAGGTTTTTGAATTTCGTGAGGATGTTCTTCACCATTATAAATTTTTAGTTTTGTAAGTTGTTTTTTTGCTAAAGGTCCACCTGGTAACATTCTTTTAACTGCTAATTTAAGTATATCACTAGTTTTATTTTTTTCTTTTAATAATAAAGGGGTAATCTCTTTTATACCACCTGGGTGGCCCGTATGCTTATAGTATTTTTTATTCTTAAACTTTTTACCCGTGAATTTTATTTTATCTATATTAGTAACTACGACAAAGTCTCCATTATCCATGTGAGGATTATAAGTTGGTTTATTTTTACCTCTTAACACTCTTGAAATATAAGCTGCGAGTCTACCTACAGCAGCATTTTCTGCATCGATAATATACCAATCTTTTTTAATTTCTTTTTTTTTAATAAAAGGAGTCATAATTTATGGCGATAGTTACTAATATTATTTAAAAAAGTCAATTTATTTTAAGTGACAGTAATAAAGATTAATCGCGCTTAATACAAGCAACAAACTGGTTAATTGATGTGCAGATGCAAGATACATATTTAAATCTGACAAAAGAGTTATTATACCTAAAAATACTTGAATTATAATCAGTGAGAACAATAAATAGTAAGCTTTAATTATCTTTTTAATCTTGTTTTTTAAAATAAAATATCCCAAAAATAAAATATATATAACAATTAGATAAGCGATATTTCTGTGATAAAACTGTACTAAACTATGATTTTCAAAATTAAAAAATTCTTTAAAATTTGTAATATTTAAATCATTTGGAAAATAAGTATAGTTCATTAGTGGCCAGGTTTGATAAATTTTACCTGCATCTAAACCAGAAACAAAAGCTCCTATAACAACTTGAAAAAAAATAGAAAATATTAAAATATAAAATAAGTAGTTTCCTTTCTTATTATTGAAGAAGAATTTAAAAGTATTGTTTTTGAAATTTATAACTAACCAAAATATTAAAACAGTAATTAAGAATGCTATAGATAAATGAAGAGATAATCTATAATGACTAACAGTTGTATCGATTACTAAACCACTGCTTACCATGTACCATCCAACGAAGCCTTGAATAATTATTAAAAATAAAATTAGATAACAAGTCGACAAATATTTAATATTAATCTTTTTTGAAAAATGAAAAATGATTAAAGGTATCAAAAAAAATAAACCTATTAATCTTCCAAGTATTCTATGAAAATATTCCCAATAAAAAATTATTTTAAATTGTTCCAAAGTCATATCGCTATTTAATAGTTTAAATTGAGGAATTTGCTTGTATAGGAAAAAATAATTATCCCATGTTTCTTTTTTGAGTGGAGGGAGTATTCCGCTAAATAATTCCCACTCAGTAATTGATAAACCCGAGTTAGTAAGTCTGGTAAGCCCGCCAACTACAATCATACAAACAACCATAAATAAACTCACTAATAACCATTTATAAAACATTTTATTGATTTTATTATGAATAGTTTGCATTAATTTAATATATATTTTATTAAGTATTCTTTATATTATTTTAATGTCGCGATGGTAAATAAAAACACAATAAAAATCAGAAAAAAATTGGATAAACTAGATAATAGTTTCTTGAGTTTAATAAAAAAAAGAACACTTTTAGTCGATCAAATTTTAAAAAATAAGAGATTTAAAAAGGATATTATTGATAGAAAAAGAATATCTTTAATTTTAAAAAGAATAAAAAGCAAATCTAAAAAGAAAAAAATAGATCAAAAAATTACAAAGAGAATATGGGTATCTATGATAAATGCCTATATAGATTATGAGTATAGAAACTTTAAAAAAAAATAATTATTTACTATGAGGAGGAAGTTTTTTTTCAATAAAATATTCATGTTTTCTTGTATTAGGATTATATTTTTTGAGTTTTAACTTATCTTTAACTTTTTCACCTTTTGTAGGTTTCTTAGCATAATATACGAATTTGCTATCAGGGTTTTTTTCAGGAACCATACGAACCTTAAGATGAGTTTTTTTAGCCATAATTTATTTTTTTAAACCTTTAATTTTCAGTAAAATATTTTTACTTTTACTTTTTAAATTTTGTTTAAAATAATCTGCTTTTAAACTATAAGAATCATAATCGTCAAGAGTATTTATATTTGATTTAAGCACATTTTTGACGCCTTTTACTGTTAAACCTTTGTCTTTAAGTAAATATTTAATTAGTTTGACTAATTCAATTTGTTTTACTGAATAATAACGTCTACCTTTTAAGATTGTTGGCTTTATTTGTTTAAATTCTTTTTCCCAAAATCGTAAAATGTAGTTTTGTGGTTTATTTTCTTTATTAATTAAATTTAATAGTTTTGATAGATCGGTAATATTTATTAATTTTGTCATTATAATTCTTTTATTTGTTTCACTATTTTTTTTGAAAAAATAACTTTTAATGATTTCATTGAATTAATCTTATAGGTCTTTTTACTATTTGGATCACGACCTATACGTTCTTTTTTATTTATAACTTTAAAAGATGCAAAGTTTTTAATATTGGTTGTTTTCTGTTTTATTTGAACTTTAAGAATATTCATTAAATCATCGATAATTCTATTTGTATAAAAAACAGGTAGTCCAGAAACTAGGTTTATTTTTTTTGATATGCTTTTTTTGGTGAGATTGGTTTTTTTAATCTTTAACATTTAAATGGTTTAAATTATTTTTTATACGACCCATTAAATTACCTTTAATTATCTTATAACATAAATCAATTGAATGATAAAATCCAACGGAGTCTGTTGATCCATGACTTTTAACCACTGGTCCATTCAAACCTAGAAATATAGCTCCATTATATTTTCTTGGGTCCAATTTTGATTTAAACTTCTTTAATGAAAAATAGGAAAATATAATTGAAAATTTTGAAAAAATATTTTCTGTAAGAGATTTTTTTAAACTATCAGTTAAAAATTTAGCTGTACCCTCAGCTGTTTTTAATGCTACATTTCCAGTAAAACCATCTGTTACTATTACATTAGTATCCCCTTCCATTAAATTATTGCCCTCAATATATCCCTTAAAAATAAAATTTTCTTCGTTACTTAATTCTTTTAATCTAGCAAAAGCTTTTTTCAACATTTCAGTTCCTTTAATTTCTTCTGAACCAATATTCAATAGAGATAGATACGGTTTTTGATCAGGAAAAATTGATTTAAATAACGCTGCACCCATCTCTGAAAAATCAATTAAATTTTTTTCATCACATTCAATGTTTGCTCCTAAATCCAATACAACAGACATACCTTGTTTGCTTGGCCACAAACCAGCTAAAGCAGGTTTACTAACTTCTTTCATCATCTTTAAAATCATTCTGGATATAACTAATAACACACCAGTATTTCCGGCAGATAAACTTATGTCTGCTCCGCCTTCCACTTGTGCTTTTACTGAATTCCACATACTAGTATTCTTAGCATTTTTAATCGCTGTCATTGGCGTATCTTCATCAGAAACAACTTCTTCAGTAGGTACAATAATTACTTTATCTTTTGAAATGTTAAATTTAGATAATTCTTCCTTAATTAAATCTTTCTTACCGTATAATTTAATTATAAAATCATTTTTATCTTTATTCTTTCTTAAAAAAATATTTAAACCCTCAATATTTTTTTTTGGAGCATTGGAACCACCCATTGCGTCAATTGCAATAGTAATTTTTTGTGTCATGTTGAATGATTAAATATCTAGTATTTTTTTTCCGTTGTAAAAGCCGGATTTTAAATCTATGTGATGAGAAAGTTTGTATTCACCACTTTTTTTATCTTCAACTATATTAACAGACGTAAGCTTGTGATGAGATCTTCTCATTTTTTTTCTTGAGATCGATGTTTTTCTTTTTGGAACTGCCATATTAAACCTTAAAATTTAATGCATCTTTTATCATAGTTTCAGGATGTAATTCAAAACAAAAATTATAAAAATTAATGAAATATCGTTCAAAAAACAGGTATTTTTCTGTTTTAGAGTTATTCAAGTCAGCAAAATACTTTAAAACCAATTCTGAATTAAGCTCAAATACACTTTTAGATTTACTTATCTTTAAGAGAATATCATAAAAAATCTTATTTAGAATTTTCATTTTTTTATTTACAGCCACATCTCCTAAACCAAGTTCTCTTAAATTATTTTCAATAGAGTCAAACAATGAATCATAGGAATTTTGGGGAAAGTTAACTTTTTTAAATTTATAAATTATTAGAATTGTAGAAAAATGCATAAACATTAGATAAACTCTTGTCTCGAAAGTATCTTTAAGTTTTATATTATTATAAAAAAATAGGTTTCGAGATAACCTTAATAATGTATTATAAAGATCTAAATTATGATTTTTTATTTTAAACATAGTAAGAAAATCCTTCTTTCATTGTTTTTTATTTTATTAGGATGTCAATTACAAGAGCCAGCTCAAAATCATGGTATTTTATTTTTAGAAAATAGATCAAATAAACTAATGGTTAATAAAAGCAACAAAAATGACGTTCTAAAAATATTTGGGCAACCTCATACAAAAACATTTAATGAGGATGATACATGGATTTATGTTGAAAGGACCTTATCAAAAGGCAAGTATCATAAGTTAGGACGCCATAAATTAAAGACTAATAATACACTTATTCTGAGTTTTGATAAATATGGGGTTCTAGTTTCAAAAGATTTATATGATAAGAACAAAATAAATGAAATACAATTTTCCAAAAAAGAAACTGAAAATAACTTATCTAAAAAAAGTTTTGTTGAGACTTTTTTAAATAGCGTTAAGAAAAAAATGTACGGAAATAAATAATTTAGTGAGCAATTACAGCTAATAATAATAAAGCAACAATATTGGTAATTTTGATCATTGGGTTAACAGCAGGTCCAGCTGTATCTTTATAAGGATCTCCTACCGTATCTCCAGTCACAGCTGATTTATGTGCTTCGGATCCCTTTCCACCAAAATTTCCATCTTCAATATACTTTTTTGCATTATCCCAAGCTCCTCCACCAGCAGTCATAGATATAGCCACAAACAGTCCTGTTATTATAACTCCCAATAACATAGCGCCTAAAGACGAAAGAGCGGCCTCTAAACCACCTATTTGTAAAATTATGAAGTACAATATAATCGGAGATAATACTGGTAATAGTGATGGTACAATCATTTCCTTTATAGCTGCCTTAGTTAATAGATCAACTAATTTTCCGTAGTCTGGTTTTCTTTTTCCTTTCATAATTCCAGGAATCTTTTTAAATTGTCTTCTGACTTCTATAACAACTGCACCCCCAGCTCTACCTACAGCTTGCATGCCCATAGAACCAAATAAATAAGGAAGCATTCCTCCTATAAGTAAACCAGCGACAACAAAAGGATTAGATAAATCAAATGAAACATCAACACCCTCTAGCGCAGAGTTTTTAACTGTCGAAAAATATTTTATGTCTTCAGTATAAGCAGCAAATAACACTAAAGCACCTAATCCTGCTGAACCAATAGCATAACCTTTTGTCACAGCTTTTGTTGTATTCCCTACTGCATCTAAAGCATCTGTTGTTTTTCTCACATTTTTTGGAAGTTTTGACATCTCTGCAATTCCACCTGCGTTATCTGTAACTGGTCCGTACGCATCTAATGCCACAACCATTCCTGTAAGAGCTAACATTGAAGTTACTGCTATGGCAATACCAAAAAGACCTGCTAAACTATTTGTATATAAAATCCCAGCGACAATGATTAAAGCTGGAATAGCTGTAGCTTCCATTGAAATTGCTAGACCTTGAATTACGTTAGTTCCATGGCCGGTTGTAGATGATTTAGCAACAGATTTTACTGGTCTATAATTCGTACCTGTATAATATTCTGTTACCCAAATTAGAAAGCCAGTGATAACAAAACCAACTACTCCGCATATATATAAATCCATACCAGAAAAAATTGCACCAGCATTATTATTGTAGGTGCTTTTTAAACCTACAACTGCTTCAGTCACTGGATACATGACTATTAAAGAAGTTATTGCTGTAACAATAAATCCTTTATACAAAGCACCCATAATATTTTTACTTTTACCTAATTTTACAAACCAAGTGCCAATAATTGAAGTTATTATACATGCTCCTCCTATAGCCAATGGGAAAACCATTAAATTATAATCTTGAGGAGAAAATATTGAGGCTAAAACCATCGTAGCAACAATTGTAACTGCATAAGTTTCAAATAAATCTGCTGCCATCCCTGCACAATCTCCAACGTTATCGCCTACATTGTCTGCAATTACCGCTGGATTTCTAGGATCATCTTCTGGAATACCGGCTTCAACTTTACCTACTAAATCAGCTCCTACATCTGCACCTTTTGTAAATATACCGCCGCCTAATCTAGCAAAAATTGAAATTAATGATGCGCCAAAACCTAAAGCCACAAGAGCGTTAACGATCTCTCTACTATCTACATTTAAATTTATTAATATAATGTAATAAATAGTTATCGATAATAAAGCTAAACCTGCAACTAATAAACCTGTGATTGCTCCTGATTTAAAAGCTATGGTCAAGCCAGATTGTAAACTTTTTCTTGAAGCTTCTGCGGTTCTGACGTTTGCTTTAACTGAAATTAACATTCCAACGTAACCAGCAATACCAGATAAAAATGCTCCAATAAAATATCCTAAACCAACAAGGTAATTAAAAAAGTATGTAACGATTGCCAATACAATTACTCCAACAACAGCTATTGTTTTATATTGTCTATTTAAGTAAGCTTTAGCTCCTATTTGTATTGCTTCAGCTATTTCCTGCATTCTAGCATTACCAGGACTAGCAGAGAGTATTTGTCCAGATAATAGATAGCTGTAAGCAACTGCTAAAACACCTGTAAAAGATATTAGATATAATAATTCTAAATAATTAATCATTTGTAAAAGCGATATTTGCCAAAAATATGAAAAAAAGGCAAGTTAAACTTACAAAATTTATCAAAGATATCGACATTTAGTCACTCTTTTCTAATTAACTTGGACAACTTGTCTAAAATAGCATTAAGATAACTAATTTGAGCCTTTTCCAAAAAAAATTCAGAGGCACCTACATATTCACTAATAATAACTTTTTTTGGTGTATTATGCTTAAACATAAATTCAAAAACAGCAGAAAAAAGTATTATCTTTAATATTTTATCTGTTTTTTTTAGGTTTATATCATCTGAAATATTTTTTTCGATCGTTTCCTCTATTAAATCTATTCTTTCTAAAGTACCGGAAACAACGTCTTTTATATATTTTTTGTATTGATTTTTTGGATAAACAATTTCTTGATCTGGATTTAATAGATATCCATAAATTTTCTGAATAACTTTTACTCTTGGTGAGGAATTATTATCAGTTTTATGAGTCATTTTTTAAAACTTCAATTACAGCATTTGCTGACTCTAAACCCTTGCCTTTTTTGCGAGCCTTATTATTTAGTGCCAATTTTTTATTACCACATCTTAGATTCGCTTGTATTTTATTAAGTGCAGTAATAATTCCGTTACCAATAGGTTTTTTATGTTTTATTGATAAATGCATTAAAGCATCAAAAGTAGATCTTGAGATATATTCAAAATGAGGGGTTTCACCTTTAATTACACAGCCTAAAGCTACAAATCCATCAAATTTTTTAATATTTCTTGAAATAACAACAGGAATTTCGAATATTCCTGGTACATTTATTATCTTAAAAATTATTTTAGATTTTTTAAGGACGTTTTCAGCATCATTCGTCAAAGATTTTGAGGTTTGTTTGTAATAATTAGCACAAACTATTAAAACTTTTTTTTTCATTTAATTATTTCTTGTTTTTTTATTTTTAAGCCAAAGCCCTCTAAACCTATTAGCTTTTTTCTACTTCTAGTTAAAAGTATCATATTTTTAACTTTTAAATCTTTTATTATTTGAGCACCAATACCATAGTATCGTAAGATAACATTATCTTTTTCACTTTTATCTATTTTACTGTTATTTATTAATATTAAAGCAAAATTGGAGTATTTTGAAAGGTATTTAAGAGAATTTTTTACCTTAGGATTATTTATCATCGATTTTGATTTTCCTAATTTACCAGAAATTACTCTTATACGCATTGGTTTATTTAAATTAAAATTACCTTTTTTAATTACAAAATTTTTCGAGTAGTCTAGTTTATTTTCATAAATAATGTATTCATACTCACCATATTTTTTATCGCTAATATTTTTTACAGATAATTTGCTAATTAAATTTTCATTTCTCAAACGATAAGCAATTAAATCTTCTATTGATGCTATTTTAATCTTATGTTTAAGTGAAAATTTTTTAAGATCTTTTAGTCTAGCCATCCTGCCATCTTCATTCATTACTTCACATATAACTGCACTAGGATTTAAGTTTGAAAGTTTTGATATATCGACCGATGCCTCCGTATGTCCTGCTCTCTCAAGTACACCCCCTGATCTGGCTACTAATGGAAAAACATGGCCAGGAGAGACAATATCTTTTTTTTTAGTCTTAGGGCTAATAGCAACTTTAATTGTTTTAGCTCTATCATAAGCGGATATACCTGTTGATATACCTTTTTTAGCCTCAATAGAGATTGTAAAAGCGGTTTGCATTCTAGACTTATTTGATCGAGACATTAAAGGAAGTTTTAATCGATCAATATGTTTTTTTGATAAAGCTAAACAAATTAGCCCCCTGCCATGTTTGGCCATAAAATTAATTATTTTTGAATTACACTTGGATCCAGCAACAATTAAATCACCTTCATTTTCTCTATCTTTGTCATCTACTAAAATAAACATTTTACCTTTTTTTGCATCTCGCAAAATTTCATTTATTGGTGAAAAAATTTTTTGATTCATTTATTTAGAAAATTTTAAGATGTATTTGCTAAAAATATCTAATTCTATATTAACAATATCCTTACTTTTCAGATTACTCAGATTTGTAAGTTTTAGGGTGTGTGGAATTACATTTATTTCAAAATACTTTTTTTTAACTTTTGATATTGTTAAAGACACACCATTTACGGAAATAGATGCTTTCTCTATTAATGATTTATATAAACTTTTGTCTTTAAGATCTAATTTAATAATCCATGTTTTGTCTATTATCTTGATATTTATAACCTTTGCAGTCGTGTCAACATGGCCTTGAACATAATGACCAGAAATTTTTTGACCATGATTTAACGATTTTTCAAGATTTATCTTCTTTCCTTTTTTGGCATACTTAAAATTTGATCTTTTTAATGTTTCTTTTGATAAATAAAAAAGAAATGATTTCTTTTTAATCCTAATTAAAGTTAAACATACTCCATCACAACAAACTGACTCCCCAATGTCAGATTTATTAAATTTAATGTTTGAAGTTATTTCAATTACAAGACTGCCCGTTACATATTTTGAGCTTTTTTGAAAATTTGTAATTACACCCTGACTATAAATTATTCCATTAAACATTATTTACATCTACCTTGTAAAGATTATCACCGTTTAAATTTACTTTAATTCTATTACTTAGTTTAAACTTTTTAATAATTTTGTTCGACGTATTATTTTTACCTCTAGTTTTTAGTTTCAAATGACTTTGAAATAAATATAAATTAGAGATTAATCCATTTACTAATAAATGGTTTATGAGAATTAAACCACTTTCAACTAAAATTCTTCCTAAATCAATTTTTTTGAAGTTTTTAAATAACTCCATGAAATCCTCTTTATTATTTAAAGACTTTTTATATATCATTATTATTCTCTTTTTTTTGAAATAATTATATTTTTTTTTATCTTTTACAGTTGTTACAATATATATTTTTCTTTTATTCTTGCTATTTTTAAAAATTTTTAGATTTTTTTTTATAATCAGGTTTCTATCTATTATGATTAAGTCAGGTTTATTATTATTGAAACCATTTAAACGACAGTTAAGCATAGAATTGTCACGATTAATAGATTTTGATGTAGAAATTATAGCATCATATTCAGACCTAATTAAATGAGCTCTATCTCTTGAAAATATATTTGTAATCCATTTATTTTTCTTATCAATTGTATAATAGTCTTTTGATAGTGCTATCTTAGCGTCAACTAAGGGCAGTTCTTCCTTTTTATTTAGAAAATATCCTTGGTAAAAATTACTAAACTTATCTATTTTTTTTTTGTAAACTTTTATATTATTTTTGATTAACTTCGATTTAGATTTTTTTGCAGTTCTTTTATCTGTATCGTAAAAAGCAAAATAAACTTTTTTAATTTTTTTTTTTACAATTAAATTAACGCAAGGTGGCGTTACACCATAATGTGTACAAGGTTCCATAGTTGTATAAATCGTTGATTTATCAAAATTTTTTTTTGATTTTAATGCATTAAACTCTGCATGTGGTCTTCCGTTCACTGAAGTAATGCCAGATGATATTACTGAATTATCTTTTACCACTAAACAGCCAACAGATGGGTTTAGTTTAGTTTTACCTAAATTTATTTTTGCAATGTTAAAAGCAACTCTAAGGAAGTTATTATGATTTCTTTTCATCTAAATTGCCTACAAATTGTTCAAAATCTTTTGCTTCTTTAAAATTTTTATAAACTGAAGCAAAACGAACATAGGCAACTTTATCTAAATTAGATAGACCTTCCATAATAAATTTTCCAATAGTAGGTGTTGGAATTTCACTCTCCCCTAGACCTTCTAAGTTTCTTACTATTTTTGAAATAAATTTTTCTATTGTTTCAGAGTCTATAGGTCTTTTTCTTGTTGCAATTCTTATTGATTTTGAAATTTTATCTCTATCAAAAGGTTCTCTTTTACCGTTACCTTTGATAACAGTAAGTTCTTGAAACTGCACTCTTTCAAATGTAGTGAATCTCTCTTTTCTATCACACCCACACAACCTTCTTCTTCTTATTGCAGTACCATCTTCTGTAGGCCTGGAGTCTACAACAGAGGTATCTTTTTCTCTACAAAATGGACAAAGCATAGTATTTTTATTAAAATTAATTACTATATATAGGAAAAGCAGAACAAAGATCAACAACCTCTTTTTGAACCTCTTTTTCTATTTTAGTGTTATTTGCACCATTTTGGCTCAATCCCTTAACTACTTTTGTAATTAAGTCAGCAACTATTGTAAATTCTTTAGGGCCAAAACCTCTTGTTGTGCAAGCTGGTGTTCCTAACCGTATTCCTGAAGTTATCATTGGACTCTGAGTATCAAATGGAATTCCATTTTTATTACAAGTTATATTTGACCTAACTAAAGAAGCTTCGGCATCTTTACCTGTTACATTAAAATCTCTTAAATCAAGTAACATCAAATGAGTGTCCGTACCTCCTGAAAAGATTTTAAAACCATTTTTTGATAATCTTTCTGAAAGAATTTTAGCATTATTTATCACATTTTTTGAATAAGATTTGAATTCATTAGATAGTGCTTCTTTAAAACAAACAGCTTTAGCAGCTATAACATGCATTAAAGGGCCACCTTGAAGACCTGGAAAGATCGCACTATTAAATTTCTTTATTAAATCTTCTTTATTAGTAAGAATAATTCCTCCTCTTGGACCACGCAAAACTTTATGAGTAGTAGAGGTAACTACATCAGCATATTTTATTGGATTAGGATAAACTCCTCCAGCAACTAAACCTGAAAAATGAGCCATATCAACTAGAAAATAAGCGTTAACTTTATCGCAAATCTCTCTAAATCTTTTAAAGTCTATAACCCTTGAGTAAGCACTTCCCCCAGCAATAATCAGTTTAGGTTTGTTTTCTAAAGCTAATCTTTCTACATTATCATAATCAATAAGCCCTGTATCTTTGTTAACATCGTAATGTATAGCATTGAACCATTTACCCGATTGAGCAGGTTTTGCTCCATGAGTAAGATGACCACCAGAATTTAGACTCATACCTAATATAGTGTCTCCAGGTTTAATAAGAGCTAAGTAAACTGCACCATTTGCTTGAGCTCCAGAATGAGGTTGAACATTAGCATAGTTACAATTAAATAACTTTTTAGCCCTTTCAATAGCAAGCATTTCGGATAAATCAACATGTTCGCATCCACCGTAGTATCTTTTTCCTGGATAGCCTTCAGCATATTTATTAGTCAGAACTGATCCTTGTGCTTCTAAAACTGCTTTAGAAACAATATTTTCTGAGGCAATAAGTTCAATATGATTCTGTTGTCTTATAAATTCGTTTTTAACAGATTCATAAAGTTCTTTGTCTGATTCTTTTAAACCAATACTAAAAAAATTATTAATGAACTTTTCGAATTTTATTGCTGTGGACATACTATATCTTTTTAATTCTTCTTAAATGCCTTCCTCCTTCAAATTTCGTTTCTATAAATATAGAAACTAATTTAAGAGCATCTTTTTTATTAGTTAATCTCGAACCTAAAGATATAATATTAGCATTATTATGTTGTCTAGACAATCTTGTTGATCTTAGATTATAGCAAACAGCAGCTCTAATACCTTTCATTTTATTAGCACTTATTGCCATTCCGGTGCCTGACCCGCAAACCAAAATCCCAATATCACTTTTTTTTGATTTAATTCTATTAGAAACTTTTTTAGCAAAGTCAGGATAGTCCACTGAGTCATTATTAAGTGGTCCTAAATCAATTATAGAGATATTCTTGCTGATTAAATAATCCATGATATGCGACTTTAAGCTAAAACCCGCGTGATCTGAAGCAATACAAAATTTTTTGAATATCGGTTTCAATTTTTCTTAAAAGGATTTTCTAATACACATGCAACTAAGTGAATTCTTGATTGCTCTCCACCATTAAAAAAATTGTGGTATTTTGTATTATTTGTTATTGTAACATTTCCATCAGCTGGTAAATGTTTAGCAATATTTTCTATCACCATAGAACATCCTAAATTAGTTATTATGGGTATATGAAGTCTCGGTTCTGGATCTTTATGCCAGCTTAATGTTGACCTAGGTTCTTTTAGGAGCAATCTAACTCTACCTAGTTTAAATTTTTTTTTAAGTGTATTATAAACTTCGTTAAAATAAGTATTTTCAAACTCTGGCAAAATTTGAGTATACTTAGACTCATCTATCGGAACATCCCTCGCAACTTCTTTCCCTTTTTCATCAGGTATAGTCCAATAAATACCTCTTATATTGTTTCCTTTAATAGAACCTTCATCATTTGGAATTTGATTTAAGGGTATAGCGCCAAAATTAGTTACACCATTAGGTGATTTGAAACCTTTTTTCTTTAAAATAGTATCTAAATCCAACCTTAATTTTTTTATATCAAATTTAAGATTAGGTACTTGGTAAAAATCTGTAAAATTTAGGTGTGCCATAATTCTCTTTTATAATTACTTTAAATTTATTTATAATATATCATTTGTCGCATCAAATAAAATTTAATAGTTTAAATAAATGAAGATTTTAGGAAAATTTCCCAGCACTAGATTGCGAAGAGTTCGCAACTCTGAATGGATGAGAAAATTAATTTCTGAAAATCATCTTAGCACAAATGATTTGATTTTACCTATTTTTGTAAGAGAAGGAAAAAATAAGATTGAAAAGATAAAATCAATGCCTGGTATTAACAGATATACAGTAGACAAATTAGGACTAATAATTAAAAAAGCAAAAAAGCTAAAAATACCTATGATTGCAATTTTTCCTAACACACCAAAAAATAAAAAAAATAGTGAAGGTAGTGAAGCATTAAGTGAAAACAACCTAGTTTGTAGATCGTTAAGGTTTATTAAAAAGAGATTTCCAAAAATAGGCGTTATGTGTGATGTTGCGTTAGATCCTTACACAACTCATGGGCATGATGGTATAATTAGAAAAGGTAGAATTGATAATGATGAAACAATTAAAACTTTAGTAAAGCAATCCTTACTGCAAGCTAAATTTGGCTGTGATGTTATTGCTCCGTCTGATATGATGGATGGAAGAATAGGTGCAATTAGAAAAGCTTTAGACAAAAACAACTTTCAAAATGTTTGTATACTCTCTTATTCAGCAAAGTACGCTTCAAATTTTTACGGACCTTTTAGAGATGCTGTTGGATCTAAAAATAATTTAAAGTCTGATAAAAAAACTTATCAAATGGACTATAAAAATTCAAATGAAGCATTAAGAGAAATTGGTTTAGATATAAAAGAAGGGGCTGACATAGTAATGATCAAACCTGGTATGCCCTATTTGGATATAATAAAAAATATCAAAGATAAGTTTAAGATTCCAGTATTTGCATACCAAGTATCAGGAGAATATAGTTTATTAAAAAATGGTATTAAAATGAATTTAATAAAAGATGAAGCAATAATGGAGAGTCTAGTTGCCTTCAAAAGAGCTGGCGCTTCAGCAATTATCACTTACTTTGCTCTTGAAATAGCGAAAAAATTGAAGACTTTTTAGTTAAAATAACTTTCTAAAATCACTCTTGATTTGGGAAACATTAATTTGTTAGGTAAATAAAATTTATTAAGAAAAACACTTCTTGTAAAAAATAATGATTTTCTTATTACCTCATTAGTTATTTTGTTTGGAATTTTTTGTTTAATCAAATAATTTGGGACCTCATAATTAAATTCGTCAATTCTTATTTTTTTATAATCAGTTATATTGTCAGAGATATTATTAAAATCTTTAAGATTAGTATCATAACCAAGTTCTTTAATAAGATTAATTTCAAAAAAAATATAAGTTAAAATCCAATTATCAAGATGTAAATTATCTAAAAACTTTTCAAAAGATTTATATAAAATTTTATATGGTTGAGATTCTGGCAAAAGAGAATTCATTAATGAACAAATAGAAATTAATGCAGACGTTTTTTCTTTGTCGTTAAAATAATTTGGTGAAATAGGTTGAATCAGTTCAGTCTTAAAATATCCAATCTTATTTTCATTTTTGACATTATTTGAAACATAAAGCTTATTAGAAATCTGCAAATAATTTCTAATTTTTCTTGAGTTACCACCATAAACAATACCACTTACTCTACCTTTATTAGATGTAAAAACATTTATTATATTCGCATTTTCTCTAAATTTTCTTTTTGACAAAAGAAAACATTCATCTTCCCAATTCATAAAATTTTAAGTGAATGTAACAATTTATTAGCTGCATTTTGTTGTGCAGACTTTTTGGATGCTCCTTGCCCGCTTATCTTTTTTGAATTAGGTATTTGTACAATTGTATTAAATGTTGGTTTGTGTTGAGGCCCAGTTTTCTTTTGGAAAGTATACTTTGGTAAAATTTTATATTCTTTCAAACTGTATTCTTGTAATTTACTTTTTGGATCTATCAATGTAAAAGTTGAGTCTTCTAAATTCTTCTTCCAAAGTTTTAAAACAAGTTTTTCTGCATTTTTTATACCTCCATCTGTATATATAGCTCCTATAAGAGCTTCTAAACAATCAGCAATTATTTTATCAGTAGATGACTTGGGTGATTTATAAGATAGTCCTAAAAACATATATTTTTTAATATTAATTTTTTTGGCGATTAATAAACAAGTTTTTTTATTTACTAAGTTTGCAAATTTTTTATCGATTATACCTTCATCTTCTAGTGGATATATTTCAATTAATTTCTTTGCAATTATTAAACCTAAGACTCGATCTCCTAAAAATTCAAGTTTTTCGTTGTTATCTTTATTGTTATAACTTTTATGTATTAAAGATTGTCTAAGTATTTTTTGGTCATTGAAACTGTATTCTAAATATTTTTCTAAATCTTTGATTAAATTTTTCATTTTATATTTTTGAATAGTCTATCAAATCTAAAAGACTCGTTTAAATTCCAAAATTTCAACAATCTGTTTTTAATTGTATCATTTGAAAAAAAAATTATTTGAGCTTTTCCTACTAAATTTACAAAACTCACGTATCCAACACTTTCCAAATATCTGCTATCTTTTGAGCAATCCCTGTTATCTCCTAGTAAAAAAAAATGATTATATGGTACGCTAAATTTTTTTGTATTTTGTAAAGTACCTGCTTTATTATATACAGCTACATATTTGACTCCATTGGGTAATTCTTCCTCGAAGACATTTGTTTCAAGAAGATTTTTTCCACATCTAATAGTTTGTATATTCTTAATTTTTTTTCTTTTAATTTTTTCATTATTGATAAGAATTTCACCTTCAACAAATTGTATTTCATCTCCGGGTAATCCAATTAGTCTCTTTATGTAGTCAGTTCTGTTATCAGCGGGAGTTTTAAATACGACAAGATCTCCTCGATTTGGAGCTTTATACTGTATTCTTTCATCAAAAAAATTTGGACTAAATGGAAACGAATGTTTGCTATATCCATAAGTATATTTTGAAACAAAAATTCTATCACCTATTAATAAGGTTGGTTCCATTGATGATGAGGGTATGTAGAAAGGTTGAAAAATTAATGATCTTATTATTAATGCAATTATTAGAGCACCCAGTATTGTTTTAACATTGTCAATAATCACATTAATAATTTTTTTACTCATATTGAGATAATAACATTAGCGATAGCAAATTGTTTATCATCTGATAATGACAAAAAGATACTAAATTTTTTTTTTTTTATAGTTTTAATAACAACTTTCTTAGTTTTTCCTAACAATTTAATATAAGGTTTTCCAGATTTTATATTGTAAACAATTATTTCATTAAAGCTTATTCCTTTAGCAATACCGGTCCCAATCGCTTTAGAAAAAGCTTCTTTTGCAGCAAATCTTTTAGCGTAACAGTTGGCTTTATTAAACAACTTATCACATTTTTTAATTTCATTTTTGCTAAACAATCTATTAATAAAATCTTTATTTTTTAAAGACTTTTTAATTCTATTTATACTGGTTATGTCATTTCCTATGCCATAAATTTTCATTATTTAATAATCTTTTTGAATTGTTTAATACAATCACGTAATCCATAGAATATGGATTCACCAATTAGAAAATGACCTATATTGAATTCACTAATGCCTTTAACTTTACTCAAAATACTAGCTGATTTGTAAGTAAGTCCATGTCCGGCATGAACTTCTAAACCAATCTTATTACCAAGATTTACTGCCTTTTTAATTTTTATCAACTCATTTTTATAATTTCCATTCAAATTTACTAAATTACAAAACTTACCAGTATGAATTTCAACACAATCAGCATTCAAGTTTTTTGCTTCCAAAATATCTGAATTTTTAGGTTCAACAAATAAACTGACTCTTAAATTACTTTTTTTAAGTTTTTTAATTATATTTTTTAAAAAAAACTTTTTATAATTTAAATTTAGCCCGCCTTCTGTGGTTATTTCTTTTCTCTTTTCAGGAACTATACATATAAATGGCGGCTTATGTTTTAAAGCAATTCTTAACATTTCGTTAGTAGCTGCTATTTCAAGATTTAAAGGAACTTTTAATCTAGATCTAATTGATTTTAAGTCATCATCATTGATATGTCTTCTATCTTCTCTTAGATGAATTGTAATTGAATCTGCTCCATGTTTTTCTGCTAAAATTGCAGCTTTTAAGGGACTAGGATAAGTTTCACCACGAGCATTCCTTACTGTCGCCACGTGATCTATATTTACTCCCAACCTAATTTTGTTCATTAAAGGTTTCTACTACCAGGTTTAATAGATTTAATTAGCGAAAGATCTTTTGGTAAATTTTCTTTTGTATAAGTTGGTATATCTAATTCTATTTGAGAAACTATTTTTTCTTTAATATCTGACTTACCATTAGATCTATCAATTATGCAGGCATAACCTACTATTTTAGCATGAGAATTTTGTACTAATTTTGAGCATTCTAAACTTGATTTACCTGTAGTAATTACATCCTCTACTATTAGTACTTTATTGTTTTTTTTTATTTCAAAATCTCTTCTTAGTTTAAACTCTCCATTAACTCTCTCTGAAAAAATTGTCTCTTTTTTTAAAATTCTTCCTAATTCATAACCAATAATAATACCCCCCATAGCTGGAGAAAGAATCATATCGAAATCATTAAAAGTAAACTTAATTTTTTCTGCTAAAGAGTTACAAATTTTGTAAGCTTTTTCAGGTTTACTTAATAGCTGAGCACATTGAACATAACTAGGACTGTGTAGACCAGACGACAAAATAAAATGCCCATTAATTAGGGCATTAGTTTCTTTTAAAATTTTTAAGGATTCTTCGTATGAAAGCATTTTTTTTCTCTTTATGGCGTACTATTTTAAAATTAAAATTACTTTGTTTTATTTCACTTATCAAGTTTGTGAAATTCTTCAAGTCCTTAACTTGGACATCAAAACCAAATTGTAGATAGTCTTTTTGTTTTTTTAACATTTCTACATTTAATATATTCCCTTTGTTTATACCTATTAAAGAACTAATACTACCAAGAACGCCTGGCTTATGCGGTAAATCAACAACTATTGTGCTTGTATAAGTTTTGTTTTCAAGATCTTTATTTTTTTGAGATTTATCCTGCCAATATCTTCTAACAGATGCTCTTGCCTTGCCAGTCTTAGATGAAGACAACCAATGAAGAGAGGGGGAAGCGTTTTTAGAAGTGGTGATTTTCACCATATCACCATTTTTTAAATCAGATTGTAAGGTAGAGTCTCTTCCATTAATACTGCACCCTACTGCACTATCACCAATTTTTGTATGCACAGCATATGCAAAATCAATAGGAGTTGCATTTTTTGGCAACTTAATTACCGCACCTTTTGGTGTAAAGCAAAAAACGTTTTCTTGAAACATTTGAAGTTTTGTAAATTCATAATAATGCTCTGGGCTATTACCGGTTTCTATAATTTCTACTAGATCTCTTAACCAATCATATTCTTTCCAAGATAACTCTGAGAATTTTTCTGAAGATTTGTATTTCCAATGTGAAGCTATACCTCTTTCAGCAAACTCATTCATATCATTAGTTCTAATTTGAATTTCAATTCGATTTTTTTTGGGACCAATCACGGATGTATGAATTGATTTATATTTATTTATTTTTGGTGTTGAAATATAGTCTTTAAATTTTCCAGGTATTGCCGAGAATTTGTTGTGGAAGACTCCCAGAGTTTTATAAC
This sequence comes from uncultured Pelagibacteraceae bacterium, assembly GCA_902604055.1. Taxonomy (GTDB): domain Bacteria; phylum Pseudomonadota; class Alphaproteobacteria; order Pelagibacterales; family Pelagibacteraceae; genus Pelagilacustribacter. Next base: position 47,690 of record CACKXA010000004.1, read on the forward strand.
AATCTTCAACACTATCAACCAAAATTCTAAAACCTATTATATCAGTTAATTGCTCAAGAGATATTTTCTTATTTTGAATTTTTCTCCATATTGAAAATGGAGTTTTCTCTCTCCCTGTAATAGTTGCATTAATTCCGTTGTCTTTAAGCAACTGGATCAATTCTGCCGAAATTATCTTAAACGTATCCTCTCTGTTACTTTTAATAAATTTTAATCTGTCTAGAATAAGTTCCCTTGCTGGCTTATTTAATACAGAAAATGAAAGATCTTCTAGTTCATCTCTAATTCTATTCATTCCCATACGATCCGCTAAAGGAGCATAAATTTCCATTGTTTCTTTTGCTTTTCTAATTATTTTTTCTTTATCATTTACAAATTGTATTGTTCGCATATTGTGCAATCTGTCAGCTAACTTGACTAATAAAACTCTAATATCTTTTGAAGTAGCTAAAATTAATTTTCTAAAATTTTCAGCCTTAGAAATGTTGGATGCTTTATCTTCAAGTGCTGATAATTTTGTTACACCATCTACTAAGTTTGCTACCTCTTCACCAAATTCTTTTTTTACTGTATCATACGTTACATTTGTATCTTCTATTGTGTCATGTAATAAACCAGTAGTAATAGTAGCGCTATCTAGTTTTAATTCAGTCAGAATATTAGCAACAGCTAGAGGATGAATAATATAAGGTACCCCCTCTTCTCTTTTTTGGTTTTGATGAGCATCTAAAGCAAAATTATAAGCTTTGCTTAATGATTCAGAATTGAGGAACTTATTATAAGATTTTATCTTATCAATTAAATCTAGATTATTTATCATATTTAAATAATAACACTTTTATGCAACCTTGTAATCTCAATCCTTGAATTTTGATCTAATCGATTGATTAAAAAATCGACATTTTTCTTTAAAATTGGATGCGTCCATTTTGGATCAATTTCTTTAATTGGAAAAAGAACAAAATTTCTATTGTGACATCGAGGATGAGGTAAGCTTAAGTCTTTGTTATTTATAATAACTCCATTAAAATCAATTATGTCTATATCGCAAACTCTAGGATCATTTTTTTTTGATCTAATTCTGCCTATCTTTTTTTCTATTAATAAAATTTTCTTTATCAATTTTGAGCATGTGAATTCATATTCGCCTATAAGACCAATATTGGCAAATTTAGGTAATTCTTTATTGGGATATGAAGGTGTTTCATAAAAATTTGAAATTTTTTTAATCTTTATTTTAGCATTTACCAGCTGCTTTATAGCTATAGAAATATTATTAAATTTTGATCCATAATTTGAATTAAGATTTGAACCAATATTAATATGTATCATCTATTGTTCTTACTTAATAATCTTGCTTTTTCACGATTCCAATCTCTTGTCTTTTTAACTTGTCTTTTATCATATAATTTTTTTCCTTTAGCAACTGCTATTTGAACTTTAACTTTTCCTTTTGAAAAATACATTTTGGTTGGTATTATAGTCAAACCATCCTGATTAATTCTGCCAATTAACTTATTTATTTCTTTTCTATTTAAGAGTAGTTTTCTATCTCCTTTAGGATTATGATTGTTGTATGAAGATTGCCTATATAATGGTATATGGGAGTTAATCAAAAACAACTCCCCATTATTATCAATAGCGTATGCATCTGCTATACTACCCTTGCCATCTCTTAAAGATTTTACTTCGGAACCTTTTAAAGATATTCCAGCTTCAAGTGTTTCAATAAAAAAATAATTAAAACTGGCTTTTCTGTTTAAACAAATTATTTTGTGACCAGGAACTATTTTTTGTTTCATTAAAGTAATTTAGCTACTTTAAGTGCTTCTAAAACTTTTTGTTTAGTTTCATTTTTTATTTGTACTAAAGGCAGTCTAACATCTGGATTACACATGCCCAACAATGATGCAGCATATTTTACTGGTGATGGGTTGCTTTCAATAAACATTGCTGAATGTAAAGGTTGTAAATTTTGATCAAATTTGTCTGAGTCCTTAAAATTGTTTAAGCAAGATGCTTGAAACTGAGAACAAAGTTTAGCTGCAATATTTGCTGTTACACTTATGGACCCTACTCCTCCTCTTTTATTAAATTCTAAGGCGTTATCATCATTTCCAGTTAATTGTATAAATTCTTTACCCATCGATTTTAATTGCTGATCAACTCTATTTAGGTCTCCAGTGGCATCTTTTACTCCAACTATATTTTTTAATTCATATAATCTAGCCATGGTCTCTACGGACATATCTATTACTGATCTTGATGGAATGTTATAAATAACAATAGGAACGCCTACGTTATCATTAATCTTCTTGTAATGATGATATAAACCTTCTTGTGTTGGTTTATTATAATAAGGGGTTACAACTAATAAAGCATCTGAACCTGCTTTTTCTGCAAATTTTGATAATTCTACTGCTTCATCAGTTGAATTTGACCCTGTTCCAGCAATAACTGGTATTTTTCCAGCACATTCTTTTACTGCAATCTCAATTATCTTTTTATGTTCGCTATGAGATAAAGTAGGTGACTCACCAGTGGTGCCACCAGGGACTACTCCATTTGTACCATTTTTTAAGTGATAATCTATCAACTTAACGTAATTATCTACATCGAGATTATCATCTTTAAAAGGTGTTATAATTGCTACAATTGATCCTTTAAGCATAAAACATTATAAGATAGATATCCTTATACTTATGCTTAATAAATTAATTAGTCTAGTATTTTTATTATTAATTTTAAATAGCAATTTAGTTTATTCTGAAACAAATTTTCTTCTACCTCTAAAAAAACCCTCAATTTTTAAACAAACCAACAAAGAAATTAAGGAAACTATTAGCAAAAATTTACCAATACCCAAACCGAAAATTCAAGAACAAGAACAGCCAAAAACTGAAAAAAAGAAAGAAAAAAATAAAGTTGTACTTAAAGAAGAATTTAAAGAAAAGGTTTCATCCTCACTCTTTGTTTATCCAAAAAAAAAGCCTATAACTTACAGAGTCTCGTCTACACAATTTGAGAGTTCTAAAGTTCTTAATAAAAAAGATTTTGCTTACGCTAAGGAAACTATTAAATTTATAAAAGGAAAAAAATGGAATAGTGCTCTTAAAAGTGCTGAAAAAGTAAAAGATAGTGAGTTTAAAAATCTTATTAATTGGATGTATTTAAAAACTTCAAGAAATGGTGCTTCATTTGCTGACTATAAAAAATTTATAGAACAAAATAGCAATTATCCAAGAATAAATAGAATAAGATACTTATCAGAGGAAAAAATCTACTTAAGAAATAACTCACCATCTTCAATAATTGGTTGGTTTGAAAAATATCCTCCTTTAGGCGGTATAGGAAAAATCAAATTAGCAGAGGCTTATCTTGAGCAAGGCAAATTAAATGATGTTGAAAAACTTATTAAAGAAGGGTGGATAACTGCACAAATTAGAAAAAACGATCTTGGATATTATAGAGCCAAATTTAAAAAATTTTTAACTTCTGAAGATCATATTAAAAGAGCAGACTATTTAGCTTGGGAAAAAAAATACTGGGATCTTAAAAGAATGCTAAAATATCTGCCCAAAGATCAGAAAGCTTTATATAATGCAAGACAAATATTAATGAGTAATTCTTACGGAGTGGACACTGCAATAAGTAAAGTTCCTCAATATTTAAAAAAAGATCCAGGTTTAGAATATGACAGGCTAAGGTGGCGTAATAGAAGAGGTAGACTAGAGTCATCATTAGAAATTTTATATCAAAATGCTAGTAGAACAGAATCTCAAATGATCAGACCAGACAAATGGTGGGAACAAAGAGAAAGTGTTGCTAGAAGTTTAATTTACAAAAAAAGATACAAAACGGCCTACAAAATTGCTAGCGAGCATTCATTGTCATCAGGACCTTCCTTTGCAGAAGCTGAATGGCTTTCTGGATGGATTGCATTAACATTTCTGAACTCTCCTGAGTATGCAATAAATCATTTTAAGAATTTTTATAATAACGTAGGATATCCAATAAGTTTAGCTAGAGGAGCATATTGGTTAGGTAAATCTTATAAAAAATTAAACGACGATAACACCGCAAAAACTTATTTTACAGAAGCAGCAATGTTCCCAATGACTTATTATGGTCAATTAGCATTTAATGAAATAAGACCTGGAGGGAATTTTCAGTTAGAAGATCAAAGCTTTTATGACAAAGAATTCGAAAAGGAATTTAAAAAAAATAAATTAATCAAACATGTAATACTTTTGCATGAACTCGATGCAAGTCAATATGCAAAAGATATACTTAAGCATCTTGCTGAACTAGATATTGAAAAAGGAAGTGAAGTTTTAGCTGCAGAGTTATCAACTTCAGTTGAAAGATATGATTTTGCTATTCAAATTTCTAAAAAAGCATCTTATGAAAAACGATTTATAAATAAATATAATTATCCTGTTATTGCTACCCCAAAAATTGTTAACAACAAACAAATGCCAAAACAAGAAATTGTATTAGCTATAATTAGACAAGAAAGTGAATTCGATAGAAGAGCCAATAGCTGGGCTGGAGCTAGAGGCATGATGCAGCTGATGAAGTACACTGCAAAAATAGTAGCTAAGCAAGCTAAACTTCCTTACAGCATTAGTAGACTAACTCAGGACCCAGAATATAATATAAAACTTGGATCTTATTATTTTAATGGCTTGTTAGAAGATTATAACGGTATCTTCCCTTTTGCTATAGCTGCTTATAATGCCGGACCAAATAGAGTAAAGACTTGGCGAAAAGTAAATGGTGATCCATCTAAAGGTCAAATTTCGTATGTTAATTGGATAGAACAAATTAGATTTGAGGAAACTAGAAATTATGTACAGAGAGTATTAGAAAATATTAATGTCTATAAATATATTTTAAGAAATGAACCTGTGCAAATAGATAGCTATTTTAATTAATGGCGGAAGAGGAGAGATTCGAACTCTCGGTACGATGTTACTCGTACGGTTAGTTAGCAACCAACTGGTTTAAACCACTCACCCACTCTTCCATTAGTTTGTATGTTTATTTAGTACTAATTATTAATTAATTACCATATAAATCAAACAAAAAAATGGTCAAATAATGAAAAATCTATTCAAAGGTTCTCTATTTACAGTCGGAGCCTCACTTTGGTGGGGAGTTATAGGGGTTATATATTTCAAATTTGTTTCTTTCGCATCAGCTATTGAGTTAACAATACACAGAACTATTTGGACAGCTTTATTATTGATATTAACTACATCATATTATTCAAAATGGAATGAATTAAAGATAATTTTAAATAAAAAAGTAAATATCTTAATTTTTTTGATTACTGGCCTTTTAATATCAATTAACTGGTATACTTGGTTGTTCGCTGTAAAATCAAATAATTTACTAGACGCAGCTCTTGGTTATTATATTTTCCCTATTTTAAGCATCTTTTTTGGAATTATCTTTTTAAAAGAAAAATATAATAGAAATAAATTCATATCAGTTATTTTAGTAGTAATTGCATTAATTTACTTACTAATTAAACTAGGTGAAGTACCTTGGATTGGCATTACAGTTGCTATTACGTTCAGCTTATATGGATTAATTAGAAAAAAAGTTTCTGTTTCTTCTGATACTGGTTTACTTATTGAAACCTTATTGTTGTTACCACTTGCAATAATAATTTTTATTTTTTTGTTAAAGAACAATACTAATATTTTCTCTTTCAATGAACCTATTTTATCTTTCTACTTATTTTGGGCGGGTGTTATGACTCTAGTGCCTCTTTTTTGGTACACCAAAGGTATGCATCTTATAGGCATTGGACCTGCAAGCATGATATTTTTTTTAACCCCGACCGCACAATTTTTCTTAGGCTTATTCTATTTTAATGAACCACTAATTTTAGATGAGTTAATTTCATTTGTTTTAATTTGGATTGCTGTAGTTATTTATCTAAATGAATTACGTAAAGAATAAATTAATGTAATTATGAGAGGAACAATAATTGAAATTAAGAAAGAAATAAATAACAAATTTCCAGTAATTAAAGGGTGAAATAATTCTTTTGATATCAAATTTCCTACTAGAATACTTGTTTGAAAATTCATACTTGGAAAAAAAAGTAAACCACTTAACAAACCAGCAACTATAGTTAAATAAGCCAATTTAGAGTTTATCTTTTTGTTAAAAAAACCATGAAAAATCGTAATCACAGCTGCACAACAAAACAAATCGGCCAATAAAAATAAATATAAGATACTATATCCTCTTGAGGCTAAGATAAAAACTATAAAGCTTAGAAATAGTATTATCAAACTTGCTTTACTTTTAACTTCCTTGCCAGTTAAAGTTTTATTTATAACATTACCATCAACGATTAATAAGCTAGAGATTGCATTAATTAATGTATCTATAGTACTTAGTGTTAAAGACATGGCTAAAACCAAAATACTGATAATCAAAACTAAATTTTTATTTGCAAGTATTAAATCAAAAAATGCCAAATCGGGTATTACTTCTTTGTTTAGAGAATATGATAATAGGCCTGTGTAACCCATCCAAAAAACTATAAAAAAAATAATTATTGAAGAATAAATTAGACTTGTTCTTAGAATAAAATCATTTTTTGCTGAAAATACTCTTTGCCAATTTCCCTGATGAAAAAGATTAGTTGCAGCTACAGCAATAAAAAAAGTTATTCCAGCTGTATAGTTTGGTAGATATCTTTTATCAATCAAGTTAGGTGAATTTTTTTTGATTATATCGAAACTTGAATAATTTAAGTTACTCAAAATTATAACTAGTGTAGCTATGATAATAAGTAAAATAAAACAAAATTGATATTTATCAGTTATTATTGAAAGTTTAAATCCTCCTTTTAAAATATATAGTAAACAAATAATCAAAGTTAATCCTGCTGTAATCCAAAGAGGAACTCCAGATATAAAGTTTAATAATGAGGCAATTGCGGTTACTTCTGCAATTAAAAATATTGTCAAATAAAATAGCATTAAAAATAGACATATTTTTAATATTTTTAAACCAAATCTTTTTTTTATAAACTCTGTAAGAGATAATCCTTTACTAAATTCTTTTCTTATTTTTGGTCCAAAGTTATATAAAAACATCATTGGAGCTGCTGTTCCTAATGAATATCCAATTATAGCTCCTATTCCACCCCAGGTTGCTGCCGATGCGGGCCCAAATAATATCCAGGCACCTAAGGCCGATGCAACTAGACTGGCAGTTAATGAAAATACATTTTCATCTCTTTCGCCAACAATATAGTTTTTTTTATTTAAGATTTTTTTTGAGTTAAAATATCCTAACCCAATGAAAAATAAACCTACTATAACCGTTACTATTAATGATGTTTGTATCGATATGTATGTTTTTTCCATAGTTCCCTTACTGAATTACCGGTCAGGTTCGTCGGGTTTAATCTCAGTCCTAAAGACACCCCGTTTTTACACTTATACATTTATTTTAGGCAAAAAGTCAAATGAAGCTGTGTCTATTTTTGATGAATGTTCTCTTCTCATCTTCCAACTTTTGTTAATTCCTGCTTGGGCTATACTAATGGCATTTCTTCCATATTTGGCATTTGTAAAATCTATCGCCTTCATTAATGTTTGAGACTTATTTTCCATAATTGGTGCAAATAAATTAAATTCTTTTTCACTTTGTTCTTTTAATTTAGATAAGACAATTCCGGCTTTTTGATAAAAATATCCATATTTGTATATCTTTTTCAATCCATTAATTGAAACTTTTACTAATTCTAGACTATTATCTGTTGCTATCGGAAGGTCTATAGTAATAGAATTTGAGTAATATTTTCTATTTTTATCAAATGGACTTGTTCTAATAAATACGGTTATT
>CACKXA010000005.1:0-35000 GCA_902604055.1 uncultured Pelagibacteraceae bacterium
AAATGTTTTTTTTGATGATAAAATTAATTTTCTTTTAGGAGTAACAAACAAAACTTCAAAAAAGGTAAAAGAAGATAATCTTTTAAATTTTTACCTTTCAAGTGTGACTATTCAAAATTTTAAATTTGAACCAAAAAAAAATACAAAAAAAATTATTTGGGAGTATTTAAATGCTGCTAATTTAATAGTACTAGATGACAACAGAGACAAAAAAAAATTAAAAAGTTTAGAAATAGCTGCTAACCTCAACCAACTTGACAAGCAAAAGATATTTAATATCTATTCAAATATAGCTTTTGATTTAAAAAGTTTGTTAAATGCTGAAGATATTTACCAATCTTTTGACAGTATAGATGCACGAGCTTTAATATACCAAAAATTTCTTCTTTCAGATAATGAAGAAAATAAAGTCAAGCTTCTATTTTTATTAAAAGATTTATTTCAAAAAGACGAATTATCAAATATTTTTACAGAATTTTTAAGTGAAAAACTCAAAGACATTGATCAAGATGAAGTTCCCAAATCTTACGTGGAAGTTATAGAGAAAAATATAATTACAAAAGAAAAACTAAAAATAGGAAAAATTAAATTTGACGATAAAGTTTTACACCAATCAAGATTATTAAAATACTTAATTCAAGACATCGATAAGAAAAAAGCCCAAAAAGACTTTTTAAAAATTTATAAAAAGATTAAAAAGAATAGAAAATATTTCTTTTCAGCTAAAGATTTGGCTCTAGTTGAGTCTTTGGCGCAAGACGGTTTTCAAATACCTAAAGAGCTAGATTATAAAGAAATTGCTAAAAAATATAATGTTCCATCAAATTTATTACAACTAGCAAAAAATAAAGAGTCTGCATTTTTAATATTGAAATTAGTTGAAATAATTGGGGAAGATGAAGCTTTCAATCTTGATCCAGAAACAATTTATTTTATAACACATCTATTAAATCAAAATGATTTAAAAAAAATTAGAAATGAAATTTTAATATCTGCTCTTCCACAAAGAAGTTAATTGAAATATATATTATAAAATGAAGAAAAAAATTCTTATAGAACCAGATCCTATTTTAAGGAAAAAATGTGAGCCTTTAGATAAAGTGGATGACAGTGTTAGAAAGCTAATGAACGACATGCTTGAAACTATGTATGCAGCCCCAGGTATTGGTTTAGCGGCAGTACAAATTGGTATTTTAAAAAAGTTAGTGGTTATAGATATATCAAAAGAAGAAGAAAAAAAAAATCCACTATTCTTAATTAATCCAGAAATAGTTTACAAATCTAATCAAACCTCCGTTTATGAAGAGGGATGTTTGTCATTACCTGGGCAATTTGCAGAAATTGAAAGACCATCTGAATGCACGCTAAATTATATTGATTATGATGGAAAGAAAAAAGAACTTAAAGCAAAAGGTCTTTTAGCTACATGTATTCAACATGAAGTTGATCACTTAAATGGAATATTGTTTATTGACTATTTATCAAAGCTTAAAAAAGATATGATCATAAAAAAGTTAGTAAAACACAAAAAGGAAATTAAAAGAGTAATAGTCTAAAATTAATGCCACAAAAAATTGTTTTTATGGGAACACCAGAGTTCTCTGTACCCGTTTTAGAGTCTTTAATTAATTCAAATCATAAAATTTTAAGTGTTTATTCTCAGCCTCCAAGTAAATCAAGTAGGGGTCAAAAAATAACTCCTTCAACTGTTGAACTTTTTTCAAAAAAAAATTCTCTTAATTTAAGAACCCCAACAAATCTTGATACTGATGAAGAGTTTAATTTTTTAAGAAGTTTAAATCCTGATTTTGTTATTGTAGTAGCTTATGGAAAAATTATACCAAAAAGATTTCTAGAATTATCAAAACATGGATTTTATAATATTCATGCTTCAATACTTCCAAAATGGAGGGGAGCAGCTCCAATTCAAAGATCAATTATGAATTTAGATAAGCAAACTGGTATAAGTATAATGAAAATAGTTGAAAAACTTGATGCAGGTCCTGTTATGCACCAAGATAAAATCAATATTAATGAAAATATAGATGCCTTAACTTTATCAAATGTTTTATCTAAGTTGGGAGCTAAATCAATTATTGACTCAATTGATAAAATAGAAAAAGGGACAGCAGAATTTAAAGAACAAGATCACGATAAAGCAACCTATGCAAAGAAAATTTTAAAATCAGAAGCAAAAATTAATTGGAATGAGAGCGCTCAAAAAATTTTAGCCAAAATAAACGGTTTGAATCCTAACCCTGGAGCATGGTTTCTATATAAAAAAGAAAGATACAAAGTATGGAAAGCAGAAGCGGTCGATGCGAAAAATGATGTTGGAAAAATAATTGACGATAAACTTACTGTTGGTTGTAAAGATCAATCTATAAGAATATTAGAAATACAAAAAGAAGGGAAAAGCAAACAGTCAACTGATAAATTTTTACTTGGAAACAAATTATCAAAAGGTGAAAATTTGGACTAATGTTTACTTACCAGATTCAAGTTGAATACCTAGGAACAAATTTTGTTGGTTGGCAAATTCAGAAGAATGGAGTTTCGGTGCAAGAAACTCTCGAGAAAATATTTTCTAGCTTTTTAGATGATAAAATTAGAATAATAGGTTCTGGCAGAACGGACGCTGGTGTTCACGCAATTGGCCAGTCAGCTCATTTTAAATCAGAACATAAAATATTGAATAAGAATAACTTTCTGAACTCTATTAATTATTTTTTAAGAAAATATAATATTTCAATTCTTAATATTAAAAATAGACCTAGTAAATTTCATGCCAGACATAGCGCAAATGAAAGGATTTATAAATATGTAATTATAAATAGAAACTCATCTCTTGTTTTAGAAAAAAACAAAGCTTGGCATATAAAAAAAAAACTTGATCTTAAAAGCATGAAAGATGGTGCACAGATATTAAAAGGAACTCATAATTTTTCAACTTTTAGAGCTTCGTCTTGTCAAGCTAAATCACCCATAAGAACTCTCAGAAAAGTTCAAGTAAAAAAAAGTAAAAGTAAAATAATTTTTACTTTTCATTCTAAGTCTTTTTTACAACAACAAGTTAGATCTATGGTTGGATCCTTGAAATATCTCGGAGAGGGCAAGTGGAGTTTTAATGATTTTAAAAATGCATTTAAATCTAAAAAAAGAAAAATGTGTGCACCACCTGCACCTGCGCATGGTCTTTATTTAACAAAAGTTATTTACTAAAAATTATCAAAAACTCTTAGAATTTTAGCCCATTTAAAATTTTGAATTGTTTTTAAAGATCTTTTAGATGCCAATAGACTATAATTTTTATTTCTTTTTAATTTTAAAATTATTTTAATTAATTCTTCATTATTTTTATAATAATCAATTTTACTTTTTTCAATTGCATCAAAGTTTTTAGCAACTTGATGACTACAAACGCTTGGTATTCCGTAAGACATATAAGTAAGTAATTTTGTTTGTATGCCTGATGATATTTTTAAGTTAGCTAGTCCACAAATTGTTTTGTTTAAATAAGGTTCTAGATTATCAACTTTACCATGAGTTTTAACGTTAGTTCTTAGATTTAAAAAAAATTTATCAATTTTAGATATTTCTCCAATTATGTGAAACTCTATATTTGGATAAATCTTAAGAATTTTTGGTAAAATTTTGTTTACAAATTCATAACAAGCGTTTTTGTTAGGTGAATATTTTATATTTCCTATAAAAACTATTTTATTATTTTTTAAACTAAATTTATATTTTCTTTTGATAGACTCTATTCCAAAAGAAATTTGAATAATTTTTTTTTTAAATTCTTTTTTTACAGAATTAATTTCTTTTTTTGAAAATAAAAGAATTTTTTGAAAATTAAAAAAGCAAAAATCTTCATATTTTTTTAATAATATACTCTCGATAAAATATATTATTCGCAAGGGATTGAAAAAAAATATTCTTTTACTAGTTTGGTTATAATTATTTGATGTAATATCGCCCATGTCCAAGATATTTGATACTGCAATATTACCTGGTTTATACTGAGCTGTTCTAAACGATTGAAAAAATATTAAATCATAATCTTTGTAATATCTTTTTACATGTTCATGAATTTTTGGAGAATAAAAATAACCAAGTTGAAGTGGCTTCAAATCAATTAAAGATAAAAATACATAATAAATTTTTGTTATAAAATTCGTATCTTTAAAACCTTCATAACTTATTTTACTTTTTTTAAAAGTTGAATTTTTAAAGTCGGGACTAATTACTTTTACGTAATTATTTCTACTTAAAAAATTTACAAATTTATTCGCTCTTACAACATCCCCTGAATATCTTCCAGAAAAAGGATTCCTAGGGCTTACAAATAATATTTTTTTCATTTATGTGATTTATAATATTTTGATTTTTTTATTCTCCAACGAGACTCCGATCTGACGATATAACCAACACAATTTTTAGATTTACATCTACAAGGAAAATCTTTATAACCTTCATCGAAGCCAAAACCATAATCATAAGTTAATTCCTCATTTTTTTTTATATCTCTGATAGCAAAAATCCAAATTTTCAAACCTGTGCCAGACACTTCGCAATTAGGATTGCAAGAATGATTTATTAGTCTAGCAGTATTATATTTAAAATCCCCATCAAGATCGTATTTCTTATTGATATTAAAAAGATAAATTGCTTTGTCATTATCAAATTTTGGGTCTTCCTCAACTTGCTTTTTAGTAATAATTTTTCCTTTATATTCTATTATTTTCGTACGGTCTTTTATGTTTCGAGCAGCATACAAGCCTCTATTATCTATATTAGATTTTTTAACTTTGTATAGTTTCACTTAAAATACTCTATCAAAATATTTTTATAAATATCTGTAAGTTTTCTAAGATCAGTAATAGAAACGCATTCATCAACCTTGTGCATAGTTTTATTTACAAGACCAAATTCCAGGCAAGGTGAAATTTTTTTGATAAATCTTGCATCTGATGTACCTCCAGTAGTCGAAAATTTAGGATTAATTTTGGTTATCTTTTTTATAATTTTTTTTGCCATATAAATTGTTCTATTCGGTTTTGTTAAAAATGCGTCTCCGTTAGCAAGATATTCGATCTTATATTTACACTTACTTTTTTTACACAAATTTCTAACTATAGAATTTATTTTTCGTTTTAAAGATACAGCTGTATGATAATTATTATACCTGATATTAAATTGCGCTTTCGCTTTAGCAGGAATTACATTATGAGCTTTATTATCAACGAAAATCCTAGTAAACTCTAAATTAGAAGGTTGAAAATCTTTGTTACCTTTATCTAATTTTTTTTCTTTTAATTTTTTACATATATTTACTAGAGTATTTATTGGATTATTTAGAAGTTGAGGATAAGCGACATGGCCTTGAGTTCCAAAAATCTCCATTTTTCCAGTTAAACTTCCTCTTCTGCCTATTTTTATCATTTCGCCTAATTTATTAGGATTTGTCGGTTCACCTACAATACAAAAATTTATTTTTTCTTTCTTTCTTTTTAAGTACTCTACAACTTTTTTGGTTCCGTTTATTGCATAACCTTCTTCATCTCCTGTTACGAGAAAACTAATCGACCCGTTAAATTTTGGATTGCTTTTTAAAAATTTACTTACAGCAGAAACAAAACATGCAATTGAGCTTTTCATATCATTTGCTCCTCTTCCAATTAAGTGATCTTTTTTAACAGTGGGTCTAAAGGGGTTTACCGTCCAGTCTTTTGTATTACCTGGTGGTACCACGTCGGTATGACCAGCGTAACAAAGATTAGGTTGTTTTGTTCCGAGTCTAGCATACAAATTTTTAATAGGTTTGCTGTTTTTGTCCTTAAATTCTAAAATTTTACATCTAAAACCTAAAGATCTAAGTCTTTTACTTAAAAAATTTATTGCTCCAGCATCTTTGGGTGTGACACTTGGAAAACTAATAAGCTCTTTAGCTAATTTTAATTCGTCAATACTTGGCATTAATCTCTTAATAAATCATTAATAGAAGTTTTGCTTCTAGTTTTTTCGTCAACTTTTTTAACAATCACGGCACAATATAAAGATGGTCCATCAGGGTTTTTTTTATTAGGAATTGATCCAGGAACAACCACTGAGTATGCTGGAACTTTGCCATATGTAATTTCTCCTGTAGTTCTATCAATTATTTTTGTTGAAGCCCCAATGTAAACACCCATAGAAATTACAGCTCCTTCCTGAACCAACACTCCTTCAGCTATTTCTGATCGCGCGCCAATAAAACAGTTATCTTCTATAATCACTGGGCCAGCTTGAAGCGGTTCAAGCACTCCTCCAATTCCAGCACCGCCCGAAACATGACAATTTTTACCAACTTGCGCACAAGATCCGACGGATGCCCAAGTATCAATCATAGTTCCTTCATCGACATAAGCACCAAGATTAACAAAACAAGGCATCAAAACTACGCCTTTGCCTATAAAAGATCCTTTTCTTACAACTCCATTCGGTACGTGCCTATATCCTGCTTTTTTCCAATCATCTTCATTCCAAGAAACAGATTTACCTTGAACTTTGTCGTACCATGTTGTGTACGGACCTTTAGACATCGTCATTTTATTTATTCTGAAACTTAACAGAATAGCTTTTTTAACCCATTGATTTACAGACCATCGCCCAGCTTTTTTCTCAGCCACTCTTACACTACCTTTGTCCGTAAGTTCTATAGTTTCTTTAATTGCATCTAAAATTTTTTTATCTGATTTATCAGATATATTTTGTTTTGCCTCAAAGGCTTCATCTATTATTTCTTCAAGTTCATTTACTTTCATTAATCTCCTTTAAAAAACTTGCGAGTTTATCTGTTTTATAGTTTACGAAATCAGCATCTGAAAACTTTGCTGCCCAAGGTTCATCGTTTTTTATCCAAACAGTTTTCATTCCCATTTCATATGCCGGTTTCAAATTTCTTGCTATATCTTCAAAGAATATACAATATTGTGGCTCAATTTTGTAATCTTCTACTAATTTTTTATATGGTTCTTTTGAAGGCTTTGGAATAAATTCGGAGTCTCTTATATCAAATATTCCATCAAAAAGCTTATCTATACCAATTCTTTTAGTCACATTTTCAGCATGAGCTCTAGAGCCGTTAGTAAATATAATCTTTTTACCATTTAATTTTTTTATTTCATCTTCAAGAATTTTATCCTTGCTTAAAAAATTAAGATCTACATCATGAACAAACTCTAGAAATTCATCCGCGTCAATTTTATGATGTTTAATCATTCCATTTAATGTTGTGTTGTACTCTTGAAAATAGCTTTTTTGAATTTTCCTAGCTTCTTTAGAGTCTACATTAAGTTTTTCAGATATAAATTTTGTCATTTTCTTATCAACTTGGTCAAAAACTTTAGTAGCGCCATCATACAAAGTATTATCTAAGTCAAATAACCAATATTTGATGTTGTTTAAATCATTCATTTTCTAATTAGTGTACCAGATCCAGTATCAGAAAAAATTTCATGAAGTATTGAGTGAGGTTTTCTTCCATCAAGAATTACTACACCTCTAACTCCATTTTTAACTGCATCTACGCAATTTTCTATTTTGGGAATCATTCCTCCCTCAACTATTTTCCATTTGATTAAATTCTCAATATCAAAAGGTTTAATCTCGGAAATAAGAGTTTTTTTATCATCATAAACACCCTCTACGTTTGTCATTAATATAAGTCTTCTAGATTTAAGTTTTTTAGCTATAGCACTCGCAGCTGTATCACCATTAATATTAAAAGTTTGATTATTTTTATCTAGGCCTAATGGAGCAATAATTGGAATTCTGTTTTTATTTAAAGCATCTTCAATTAAACTTAAATTTATCTTTTTTGGCACTCCTACGAAACCTAATTCTTCTCTTTCAGGCTCAACCTCAATTATATTATTATTCTTTGAATGAAAGGAGGCTGTTTCAGAACCTAATTTTTTTAGGGAGTTTACTATATCTTCGTTAAAATCTATTAGAACTTCTTCGACAGTATCTATTATTTTTTTATCAGTTACTCTTAATCCATTGATAAATTTTGAAACAATTTTTTTTTTATCTAATTCTCTTTTAATTCTCGGACCACCACCGTGAACCACAATTATAGAAAGGCCTAATTTATTGAGTACATTTATGTCAGAAATAAAATTATCAAATACATTTCTATCAATTAGAACATTTCCTCCGTATTTAATAACAATTTTTTCTTTTTCATATTTTGATACATATTTTTGAACAGTGTTAATATCAGGAGCTTTTTCAGGCCAAAATTTTTTTATTTCATCTAAAGAAATTTCTTTTGACATTTAATGTGTTTTAACTTTTGTCTGTTTCATTATCACCCATTGTTGTGCAATAGTTAAAATATTATTAACAGTCCAATAAACTACTAAACCTGATGGGAAGGACGCCAATATAATGGTCAAAAAAATTGGAAAGAACGCAAATATTTTAGCTTGAATTGGGTCTGCAGGAGCGGGGTTAAGTTTTTGTTGAACCCACATCGAAGCTCCCATTAATATTGGCCAAATACCTATAACTAAAAAACTTGGTGGATCCCAAGGTATCAAACCAAATAAATTAAAAATAGATGTAGGATCTTTATCAGATAAATCTTTAATCCAACCAAAAAAAGGCTGATGTCTCATTTCTAAAGATATGAATAGCATTTTATAAATAGCAAAAAAGAATGGTATCTGTATTAAAATTGGCAGGCACCCAGATGCAGGATTTATCTTTTCTTTTCTGTATAAAGCCATCATTTCCTGTTGAAGTTTCACTTTGTCTTCTTTATGTAATTCTTTCAGTCTTGTCATTTCTGGCTGAACAGCCTTCATTTTTGCCATAGATCTAAATGAGTAGTTTGCTAATGGAAAGAAAATCAATCTTATTCCAATTGTGATTATAACTATGGCTATTCCAAAATTTCCAGAATATTTAAATAAATAATCGATTACAAAAAAAAGAGGTTTTGTAAAAAAATAAAACCAACCCCAATCAATTGTTAAGTCAAACTTATCTATGTTTTGATTAGCTGCATATGAATCAATCGTATTAACTTCTTTTGCGGCAACAAATATTCTTACGTCATTAAAATTATTAGAGGATGGATTAACTTTAGTGGGATTATTTAGTATATAGTTAGCTTTAAAAGCCTCTTTATATAAGAAAGTTGATTTAAAATTTTCTCCTTTTTTTGGAACTATAGCAGTAATCCAATATTTATCTGTAATACCAAACCACCCCTCGTTGGCTTCTCTAACAATTTTATTTTCCTCTATATCGTCGTAGTCATCTTCTTTAAGCTCTTCATCAAAAACTCCAATAAATCCCTCGTGAGAAATATAAAAATTTTGAATATCATCAGGTATTTTGTTTCTTGTTATTTGTGCGTATGGATATAATTCAATTGGTTGACTTGTATTATTTTGAATCTCTTGAGTAATTCTAAATAAATATTTTTCATCTAGTTCAATTCTTTTTTTAAATATAATTCCTTCATCATTGTCCCATTCTAAAATTACAGGCTGAGTATTCTTTAAAATTTTATTTCCTTTAACTTTCCACATTGATTTTTTTGAAGGAACTTTTATTTTATTTCCAATACTTGTCCATCCAGTTTCAATATAAAAACCATCTTCAGTTTGTGCGGGGTTTAAAAACTCAACATTTAAATTATTTTCTAAGTTTTGTTTATGTTTTTTGAAAGAAATATCGTCTATAAGCCCTCCTTCTAACGACATAGATCCAATAATACTATCGTTTTCAATTTTAACTCTTTCAGAATTAATTATAGAGTCTTCTCTTGAGACAGCATTTATTTTTAAGGACTCATTAATACTTGGGGTTATAATATTTTCACTTGTTTGCTTTTGCTCTTGAGCAGCACGATTTTCATTAGGTTTAGGAGTTTCAAAAAAAGCTGCCCAAAAAAGCAAAACAGACATTGATAAAGCTATAGCTATAAAAACATTTTTATTATCCATTTAATTTATCCTTAATTGAGTCTTTTTTATTTGGTACTAAATCTAAACCAGACCCTCCTCCTAAAATTTTAAAAGGATGGCATCTAAATATCCTTTTTATACCCATGATAGAACCTCTAACTATTCCGTAAGATTTTAGAGACTCTATATAGTACTCAGAACAAGTAGGAAGATATCTACATCTTGTTCCAAACAAGGGTGAAATAAAATATTGATAAAATTTTATTATATAAACGTTTAAAAATATAATTAGTCTAGTCATTTACTTAATTTTTTAAAACAATTAATCATTGCCGGCATAAGAACATTTTGTTTTTCTGCATAAGCATTTGATTTTCCAAAAACTATATAAGTATAATCTCTACTAATTGCACCTCTTTTTTTCAGCAATTTATGAACAATGGCTTTTAATTTTCTTCTTATTTTGTTTCTTTTAACAGCATTACCAATTTTTTTTTTCATCACAAAACTAATAAGTAAACTTGTTTTATTTTTAGGTTTATAAAAATTATCTGCTGCAAATATTGAAAAATACTCTGAATGTATTTTTTTTTCTTTTAATACTTTTTTGAATTGGTTGCTTTTCTTTAAACTTTCAAGCTTAACCATTTTAAATCACGTAGATATTGTTTTTCGACCTTTGGCTCTTCTTCTAGCGATCAGTTGCCTTCCAGTTTTGGTTGCCATTCTTGCCCTGAAACCATGCCTTCTTTTTCTTACAAGATTACTTGGTTGATAAGTTCTTTTCATAAATATTTAAAGGTATATATTTTAATTACCGTCTATTGTACAGGTAAATTATGAGCAAAAGTCTTAAACTATTTTTAGGTATATCTTATCTATTAATGTTATTTATATTTCTCTATTTTATATTTGTTTTTGTAGAAGTAACAAGATTAGACGATTTTGGGTATTATAAGGAATTACAAATAAAATTAGAGAACATTAATAGTAAAAATTTTTTTATAAATCTTTTCATTTTCTTTATATTTTGTATAATTTGGATATCTCTGCTAGGGTTTGGATCACCACTTCTATTAATCTCAGGAATTTTATTTGGTAAATGGGTTGGAACTTTAGTTTCTGTCTTTTCAATTTCTATAGGTGCGCTCTTACTTTACATGATAGCAGAATTTTTTTTTAAAGATTTAATCAATAATCTGTTAAAAAAGAAATTTTATAGATATATAAATTTTTTTAAAAAAAATGAATTTAATTATTTTCTAGCATTTAGACTGACCGGAGGGCTTGGAATACCGTTTGGCCTGCAAAATGTTTTACCTGTAGTTTTTAAAATAAAAAAGATGAATTATTTTTTAGCAAGTTTTTTTGGATTTATTCCAATGTTCTTTATTTGGAATACTATTGGCGCAGGATTAAACGAATATATAAAGCAAGCAGAAAATTTTAGTTTTTTTAGTTTACTAATGAGTAAAGAGATTTTTTTACCAATAATATTATTTATAATATTAATTTTAATTTCAATAACGATAAAAAAAAAAATTTTTAATGATTAATTTAAATACAAGTATTGCAGAGAAAGATTGTGAAATTAATGGTTGAAAAATTTAATTGGATTGTTTGGTTAATTTTAGTGATTTTGTGGAATTATGGCTTTCCCAAAGCTTCTCCTTTTCAGGATGTAATAGTTGCCGTAATTTTGTCCCTATTGTTTATAATTATCAAAATAATGAGATCAAGATACTTGCATAAAACGAGTTCAAGAAGTAAAACTAATAACTAATGAAGGAGCGCTTTATATGGGAATTCACTATGACTATAAATCTACTCGCGGTGACAAAGCGATGAAAAAAGAGGCTAAGCGCAAAGCTCGAATTGAACAAAGAAGAGCAAAAAAATCCAATAATAATCCTAAATCGGCTGTAGAAAAACAAATGCACGACATAGATAGGCCTATTACGCTTGAGGATTTAACAAATCCAGATAAAAACTAATTTTAATATGAGATCTTTTG
Source organism: uncultured Pelagibacteraceae bacterium (assembly GCA_902604055.1). Lineage (GTDB taxonomy): Bacteria > Pseudomonadota > Alphaproteobacteria > Pelagibacterales > Pelagibacteraceae > Pelagilacustribacter. Next base: position 11,980 of record CACKXA010000005.1, read on the forward strand.
AAAAAAAAGATTCTTTGCTTAAATTTCGTGCAAATTCGCTGAAAAAAAATTTAATAAAAAGAAAAAAATTAAGATATAAAAATAAAAAAAAAAATGACAGTTCTTTCAGACAAATGGATTAAAAAAGCCGCTCAAAAAGGAATGATTAGACCTTTTGTGAGTAAGCAAGTAAGAAAAGGTAAGATCTCTTTTGGACTCTCTTCTTACGGATATGACGCAAGGGTCTCAAATGAATTTAAAATTTTTACAAACGTAAATTCAGGTATTGTAGATCCAAAAGTTTTTAAAAAAGAGAGTTTTGTTACAAAAAAAGGTAAAGAATGTATAATACCTCCCAATTCTTTTGCTTTGGGAAGGACTGTAGAGTATTTTAAAATTCCCGAGAATGTACTTGTTATATGTTTAGGTAAATCTACTTATGCCAGGTGTGGGATCATAGTTAACGTTACACCTTTAGAACCTGGATGGGAAGGACATGTAACTTTAGAATTTTCTAACACAACCCCATTACCAGCTAAAATTTATGCCAACGAGGGTGTTTCTCAATTCGTATTTATAAAAGGTAATGAAAAACCAAGTGTTACTTATGCCAAAAGAAAAGGCAAATATATGAAACAAACAGGGGTAACTCTCCCGAAAATTTAATCCCCTGATGGAAAAATTATTGATAACTGGAAAAAAAGAATTATCTGGAAGAATCTACATTTCAGGTTCAAAAAATGCCTCACTTCCAATATTAGCTTCAACTATTTTATCTGAAAACGTTAAATTAACCAATATTCCCTTAGTTAAAGATATTTTCACAATGGTTGAACTATTAAAATTTGTTGGATTAAAGATTAATATTCATAAGAAAACAAACAGAATTGAAATAAAAAATACAAATAAAAATATTAAAACATTAGCTCCTTATAATCTTGTAAAAACGATGCGGGCAGGTGTACTTGTATTAGGTCCTTTGCTGGCAAAATACAAAAAAGCAAAAATTTCTCTTCCTGGAGGATGTGCTATAGGAACTAGGCCAGTTAATTTACATCTTTTTGCGTTAAAAAAACTAGGAGCAAAAATAAAGATTAAAAATGGATACATTATCGCTGAGGCAAAAAAAGGATTAAGGGGTTCAAAAATATTTTTTCCAAGTATCTCGGTAGGCGCAACTGAAAATGCAATCCTAGCTGCTTTTAACTCAAAAGGAAAAACAATACTATATAATTGCGCTATAGAACCAGAAATCCAAGATCTAATTAATTTTTTAAACAAACTTGGAGGAAATATAAAATTAGCAGGTAGGAAAATTTTTATAACAGGTTGCAGAAAAATAAAGAAAAGCGTTAAACATGAAATTATTTTTGATAGAATTGAATTAGGAACTTATTTAGTAGCCGCAGCTCTAGTTGGTAAAAAGATTTTGTTTAATAAGATAGATCCTACATTAATTAAAAATGAGATTAATATTTTAAGAAAAATGGGAGTAAAGCTGCGAGTTCAAAAAAATTCCTTAGAAGTTCTTAAAAGTAACAATATTAAAAAGATAAGTATTTCCACTAAACCTTATCCTGGATTTCCTACAGATTTGCAAGCTCAGTTTATGGTTTTAATGACACGAGCAAAAGGAATCTCTAAAATAAAGGAAAATATATTTGAAAATAGATTCATGCATGTTCCCGAACTAAAACGAATGGGAGCTAACATTGAGATCAAAGATAAAACAGCAATTATTTCCGGTCCTTCACAATTAACTGGGGCTGAAGTAATGGCAACAGACCTAAGAGCTTCAGTAAGTCTTGTTTTAGCTGGCTTAGTTGCAAATAACAGAACAATAATTAATAGAATTTATCATTTAGATAGAGGTTATGAATTTCTTGAAAAAAAATTGAAAAATTGCAAGGCACATATTAAAAGATTTTAAAGTGAAAGCAAAAAATTTAAAACTAATAGCCAGATCTGACGAAGATTTAAGGATAATTTCAGCCCACCTTCAAGACTCAATTGCAAGTACTAGGAATATTGCTAGTCTAAAAAAAAATAAGATTTTTTTAATGCAATTAAATCGTTTCATGTGGGAAGATGTTGAAAAAGGAGTTTTTAGAAAAAACAAAAGAATAAGAACAATATTGAAATTTGACAATGTTCTAAAGGTCAGCTCAAAAAATATTAGTCAAAATAATAAAGATAAATTTTTGGATTTCCTAGCTGTTGAAAGCAAACAAATGCCAGACGATAATTATGAATTAAAATTAACATTTTCAGGAGACTCTATAATTAAAGTATTAGTAGAAGTTATTGAGGCAACTTTAGATGACCAGGGAGAGCCTTGGGATACAAAAAATAAGCCAAAACACAAAGTTTTATAATGACAAAAAATTTAAATATAGATAGAAAAACTATAAAAATAGACATTGCAAGATCAGGTTCTTTAGATATAAATCTAGCAAAATATTTAAAAAAGGATTTTTAATTGGCAAAACAAGAAACTCTAGAATTCAAAGGCAAAGTAACAGAATTGTTACCTAACGCTATGTTTAGGGTTAAACTTGAAAACAATCATGAAATTTTAGCTCACACAGCTGGAAAACTAAGAAAGAATAGAATAAGAGTTTTAGCTGGTGATAATGTAATGGTTGAAATGACACCGTACGATCTAACTAAAGGTAGAATTACTTTTAGGTTTTAGGCCTTGTAGCTCAGTAGTAGAGCAGTACCCTGAAAAGGTATGTGTCGTAAGTGCGATTCTTACCAAGGCCACCACTAAGCAAGGGTTTAATGAATAAAATAAAATCCGATATTGAAATAGCAAGAGCAGCAAATATTAAACCAATTAAAGAAATTTTAGAGAAATCAAATATTTCAGACAATCCTTTTAATTTTAGTCCAATGGGACGTCATATAGCTAAATTAAATTTAGAATATATTGATTCTCTAGAAGAAAAAAAAAGTAATTTAATATTAGTAACTGCAATAACACCAACGCCTGCTGGGGAAGGGAAAACAACTACCTCAGTTGGATTGAATGATGGTTTAAATAAAATTGGTAAACAATCAATAGTTTGTTTAAGAGAACCCAGTTTAGGACCTTCTTTTGGAATGAAAGGTGGAGCTGCTGGAGGTGGATATGCTCAGGTTATACCAATGGAACAGATCAACTTACATTTTACCGGAGATTTTCATGCAATTACTTCAGCACACAATTTACTTTCTGCTCTAATAGATAATCATATCTATTGGGGAAATAAATTAAATATAGATCCTAATAATGTAATTTGGAAAAGAGTAGTAGATCTAAATGATCGAGCTTTAAGAAAGATAGAAATTAACTTGGAAAAACTAAAAGCAAATACTCCTAGAAATGATAGCTTTGATATCACTGTTGCTTCAGAAGTAATGGCAATTTTCTGTTTATCAAACAGCGTAGAGGAGCTAGAAAGAAAAATTGGCAATATTACCGTTGCATATTCAAAAGAACAAAAACCTATATATGCAAAAGATTTAAAAGCCCAAGGCCCGATGACAGTTCTACTAAAAGAAGCTGTTCGACCTAATGTTGTACAAACTCTTGAAAATAATTTAGCTATTATTCATGGCGGACCATTTGCGAATATTGCTCATGGATGTAATTCAATTCTCGCAACAAAAACAGCTTTAAAATTATCTGAGTATGTTGTTACAGAAGCAGGTTTTGGTGCTGATCTTGGGGCTGAAAAGTTTTTAGATATTAAATGCCGTAAAGCTGGAATCAGGCCTAGTTGTGTAGTTGTTGTTGCAACAATAAGAGCTTTAAAAATGCATGGTGGGGTAGAGAAAGAAAACTTAAAAGATGAAAACGCTGATGCACTAGAAAAAGGATTGCCTAACCTTGAAAGACATATTGAAAATATTAAGAAATTTGGTTTAGAAGTAGTAGTAGCAATTAATCACTTTATTACTGATACCGATAAAGAAATTAAAATTATCCAAGACTATTGTTCAAAACTTAAGGTAAAAGTAAGTCTTTGCACTCATTGGTCTGAAGGAGGAAAAGGAACAAAGGATTTAGCAAATAATGTAGTTGAATTATGTGAGAAGAGTGACAAAAGTAAATTTAAATATCTATACTCAGATGAAACTCCCATTTTGGAAAAAATAGAAAAAATTGCAAAAGAAATATATAAAGCAAAAGGAATTGAAGTAGATGATACAACTAAGGAAAAAATAAAAAAAATAGAGCAGGCTGGATTTGGAAAATTTCCGGTTTGTATTGCGAAAACACAATATAGCTTTTCTACAGACCCCAAGTTAAAAGGAGCACCATCAGGTCATACGCTGCCTATCAGAGAAGTAAGATTATCTAGTGGAGCGGAATTTTTAGTCGTTGTTTGTGGATCTATAATGACGATGCCAGGTCTTCCGAGAGTACCAGCAGCTGATAATATTAGATTAAATAAAAAAGGTGATATAGAAGGTTTATTTTAAAAATCTATAATTTTCTTAGAGCTGTCAGCCATTGTAAATTCAGCTTTTTTCTTTGAGATTAATTTCATAGACTTAAATCCATCAACTTCTTCTATAAATTCATTTAGTTTTTTTCTTGCGCCCTTGCCCATTTTCATTCCTGGCGCATTAATACCTACATCTATAATGACTTCTGCTCCATTTGCAAAGGCGTTAATATAAGTTGGTATAACTCTGCATTTGCCCGTCATAGCTTCTGTTACCCAAATAGGTTTGTTAATGTCCAAGCTTTTTAATAGATCTGAGAATTCATCTACCCAAAATTCTTTATCACATTTTCCATCTGGAGGAGTTATGTGGTGTATAGCAGATATATCAAAATGATCTTTAATTTTTGGTAGAGCCGATTTCCAATATCTTTTGTTTTCTGGAAACATTCCAGCTGCACCAGCCATGACAATCACAGCGCCTTTTTGTTTTGATTTTATTAACTTTGAAGAAAAATTAAAAATTTCAACAAAATCTTCTTCTTTACCTTTAAAGAACATTTTAAACTCAGGTTCATTCATTATTTGCCAATGTTTAATTGGTTTAGTTAAGCCTGGCATATCGTTGTTCCCATCACCATCATAACGGTCTACTAATTTTATAAGAAAATTTTTATAATTTTCCATTGAACAAGGTTTGCTTAAATATTTTGTAAATCTTTTTCCAAATGGACTTCTGGCCTTTTTTCTATTGCATGATTTTTGTTCCCAGTTTGCATGCGGCCAGATAGTTGCTAAAGTTTTTTGATTGTGATCTTGTGCGTAAGAAACATATTTATCTGTTTCTTCCCAAGAGAAAACTCCTTGTTCTTTTTCAATTCCATTCCAAATAAAAGGTCCAGGATGAGGTCTAACCCACTTACCGTCTTTACCTTGCATTCTTTCATCACGCATCTCTGTTAGATCGCCAAATCTTGACTCCGCATAAAGAAAATTAAAACTAAAAGTTAAGCAAACTAAAGCTAATAAGATTTTTTTTAGACTACTTTTTTTTATATTTTGCAGCTTCTTCAGATCCACCGGTTGCACTTCCTTTACTATAAGAATGGGCACCCATTCCTGCAAGCTGGCCATTCTGAACGATTAAATAAGGATCTCTAATTGGTTTTTTATCGAAGAAACACTCAAGAATTTCTCTAACGCCTGCAGCATATCTGTATTGAGCTGATAAAGAAGTCCCAGAAGTGTGTGGTGTCATTCCGTGATTAGGCATTGATCTCCAAGCATGATCATTTGGAGCTGGTTGAGGAAACCAAACATCCCCAGCATAACCACTTAATTGACCAGACTTGAGAGCTTTGGCAATTGCCTCTCTATTACAAATCTTTCCTCTTGCAGTATTAACGATATACGCACCTTTTTTCATTTTGCTAATTAGTTTGTCGTCAAATAAATTTTCGGTTTCAGGGTGAAGAGGACAATTAATTGTGACAACATCACAAACTTTAACCAAAGACTCCACAGAGTCATGAAATGTAAGATTTAATTCTTTTTCAACAGAATCTGGTAATTTATGTCTATCAAAATAATGTAGGTGAACATCAAATGGTTTCATTTTTCTTAACGCGTCTAAACCAATACGTCCAGCAGCAACTGTTCCAATATGCATACCTTCAACGTCGTAAGATCTTTGAACAGCATCAGCAATATTCCAACCACCTTCTTTTACGATTGCATGTTGATTATGGTAATCTCTTACTAGAGATAAAATCATCATTACTATGTGTTCTGCTACTGATCTTGAATTGCAATAAGTAACTTCAACAACGTCTATTTTATTATCCATAGCAGCTTGTAAATCAACATGATCTGATCCAATTCCAGCAGTAATTGCCATTTTTAAATTTTTCGCTGACTCTATTTTTTCTCTTGTTAAGTAATATGGCCAAAAAGGTTGAGATATAACAATATCAGCATCCACAAGCTCCTTGTCAGCTTTACAACCTTTAGCGTCTTTGTCAGATGTTACAACTAATGTATGACCATTTGACTCTAGAAATTTTCTCAAGCCTAACTCTCCTGAAACACATCCTAGTAACTCCCCAGGATTGAAGTCTATTCCTTTTGGAGTTGGAAGTGTCATTCCATCGGGATATTTGTCTAATTTTGGCAGATCAGATAATGGGTAGCTTTTAGGCATCCCTCCCTTAGGATCATCGTATAAAATACACAGTATTTTCATTTTTTTTATTCCAGATTTGACTATTAACAAAGGATAAAGTCAAACTATTCTTATAGTGATTTTCCTGGACACCTGGCAGGTAACATTGGTATATCCCGAGAAATATGAAATTTTCATTAGAAATAACTATGAAGACAGACCTTTCAGTTCTACCGAAGGTAAAAGATGTTTACATAACTATGTTGCCTGGTAATGATTATAAAGATGTAGCTAGTAAGGCTAAAGAGCTAGTGCAAAATGGGTTTAATCCAGTTCCTCATTTTCCAGCAAGATCAATTAAAAATTTTAATGAATTAAAAGAGTACACCTCTATGTGTAAAGATTTTGGCGTAAAACAAGCTTTGGTAATTGGAGGCGGAGCAGAACCTATTGGTGATTACCACTGCTCGTTGCAATTATTAGAAACAGGATTATTTAAGGGGATGAAAATAGGAATTGCTGGACACCCAGATGGATCCCCTGATATATCGGATTCAGATTTAGAAAAAGCTATGAAAGATAAAATGCCATTTGCAGATTACATTGTTACTCAGTGGTTATTAAACCCAAATCCGATTAAGGAGTTTATTTCTAAACAATCTTTACCAGTTCATGTAGGGATTACTGGGCCTTTAAAAATAAGCAGCTTACTAAAGTTTGCTAGTATTGTTGGTGCAAAAAATTCTCTAAACTTTCTTAAGTCTAATGCTACTAAAGCTGTAGATTTATTAAAACCTAAAGATCCTAATGAATTAATTGAAAATCTTAAATCTTCTACTGAACATTTTCATATTTATACTTTTGGTGGTTTAAAAGAAACAAACAAATGGTTAGAAAAAAATAATTATGCCTAAAAAAATTCCGAATTCTTATAAAGTTGAAAAAGTAAATTATGATAAAGTAAGACACGAAACGTCAGTAGATCAGTCAGATCGACAAGTTCCTTATAATCTAAGGCAAAGTGGACCAACCAAAGTAGAAATGTTGATTTCAACACGAGTAAGAAAGTCTCCTTATTGGCATCTATCTATGAAAGCAGGATGTTATAGAGCTACAGTTTATAATCGTATATATCACCCAAGAGGTTATGTTAGACCTGAAAAAGGTGGAGCAATGGTAGAGTACCAAGCAATTAAAAAACACGTAACCATGTGGAATGTAGCAGTAGAGAGACAAATACGAGTCAAAGGCCCAGATGCAGAAAAATTTACAGATTATGTAATTACGAGAGATGCTAGCAAAATTTCAACAATGAGAGGACGTTATGTTATACTTTGTAATTACAAAGGTGGAGTTTTAAATGATCCTGTTTTGATGAGAATAGCTGAAGATGAATTTTGGTTTAGTTTATCAGATTCTGATATTGGATTGTATTTACAAGGGGTTAATGCTGACAAAAGATTTAATGTTGAAATAGATGAAATTGATGCTTGTCCTGTCCAAATACAAGGACCTAAATCAAAAGCCCTAATGAATGATTTAATAGGCGATCAAGTTGATCTAGACAATATGCCGTTTTACGGGTTAGCGGAGGCAAAAGTAGGTGGTAGAAGTTGTGTTATTTCTCAATCTGGATTTTCTGGAGAAGCTGGTTATGAAATTTATCTTCGAAATGCAACTTTATATGCAGAAGACATGTGGAATGCTGTTCTTAAAGCTGGAAAAAAACATAAATTGATGGTGATAGCTCCTGCACACCACAGAAGAATTCAAGCTGGAATATTATCTTGGGGACAAGATATGGATCATGAACACAATCCCTTCCAATGTAATTTAGGCTACCAAGTTTCTTTATCTGGTAAAGGAGAGTGGAATAAACAAACAGACTATGTTGGCAAAGAAGCTCTAGAAAAAATGAAACAGCAAATTAAAAATGGAGAAAAACCTTATAAACTTCAACTTGTTGGAATGGAATTAGGAGGAAAACCTATAGAAGACTATGCAAATGATTTTTACTTAATTTCCAATTCTAAAGGAGGTAAACCGGTAGGTTACATAACTTCACCATGGTATCATCCTGAGAAAAAAACAAACATTGCTATGGGGTATGTCCCTTACGAAGGGAATTTAAATAATAACGGATTTCCAACTGGAAATTTTGGAAAAAAATATAAAGTACATTTACCAAAAAAGTATTCTAACAAACCAGTAGATGCTACTGTTGTTCCAATTCCTTTCACCGAGTCCTTCCATGCAAATACTAGAGAGACAAAAAAATAGCTTGGATATAAAAAGAGACATCATTCAATGAGGAATGAAAAGGAATTTTACAAAAAATTTAAACCTCAATTAACTCCTAAGAGAATGTTAGAACTGGGAGTTTTTGGAGGAGCGTATTTTGCTGATGGAAGTGTAAGGGAATTCCCTAAATCATGGTTTGCTAATGCAAAATTAAGCAAAACTTTTGATGTAAATTTAAATCGATTTAAAATTGAGTCAGGTTTGTCCAGAAAAGAGTGGATTGCTAAAGGCTGGATTTTTAAAGAAGACCCATTAGGTTGGTTTCAATGGTACTGTAGATTTAAAAATGGAAGAAGAATACCTGAAATAGATGAAATTCAAATCAAGAGATGGAAAGCTTTTGGCGATAGACATGGACCTGCTGTAAAAAAAAATTGTGAAGAAGGAGACTTGCAATGCAGAAGAAGACAAAGGCAAGCTTTATTGCAATGGGCCTATAATCCAATTTTTTAGATTAAATAGAACCGCAACAATGTTTATACTTTTTTCCTGAACCACAAGGACATTTTTCGTTTCTACCTATTTTTTTATTATCCGTAGTCTTTTCTTGTTCACGTTCTTTTTTTTTATCATTATTTGAGACAACAATGTTTAAATTAAGTAAAAATTTTATAACATCATTTTTTATTTTTTCTAACAAACCTTCAAATAAAGTAAAAGCTTCTTTTTTAAATTCAGATAAAGGATCTTTTTGACCATAAGATCTCAGGCCAATTACTTGTCTTAATTGTTCTAAGTATTGCAAATGTGAGCGCCAAGTAAAATCTATAATTTGCAAAAAAATCCTTTTTTCAAGATTATTATTCTCAATTTTACCAATTAAATTCTCTCTTTCCTTTCTTTTCGCTGAATATAAATCTTTTATTTTTTCAAAAAAATTTTCTTTATTAAGAGATGCAATAGATATTAAATCTTTATCACTCAGGATATTGCCCGTTGTATTTTTAATAGAAGCTAGATAACTTTTTTCGTCATTAGACTTTTGATAAATATTTTTTATTGATGTCAGACCCTCCATTACTTCATCTAAAAAATCATTTAATATATCTTCAATATTTTTATCTTTTAATATCTTTAATCTTTGAGAAAAAATAACTTTTCTTTGATCGTTCATTACATCATCAAATTTAATTAGTGTTTTTCTTATATCAAAGTTTCTGGACTCAACCTTTTTTTGTGCCCTTTCCATAGCTTTATTGATCCAGGGGTGATCTATTGACTCATTTTCCTTAAGACCAAGTTTTTTAAGCATTCCATCGATAGAGTCCCCCCCAAAAATTCTCATTAATTCATCCTGTAAACTTATAAAGAATATTGAACTCCCATCATCTCCTTGCCTTCCAGCCCTACCTCTTAGCTGATTATCTATTCTTCTACTTTCGTGCCTCTCTGTTCCAATTATGAACAAACCTCCGAGTTCTTTAACTTTTGACTCATCTATTTTAATTTGTTCTACATCGGTTGTTTTTCCTTCTTCTATGTAATCCTTATTTCCTCCTAACTTGATATCTGTTCCACGGCCAGCCATGTTAGTTGCAATAGTAACTGCATTTATTTTTCCAGCTTCTGCTATGATCTTAGCCTCTTTTTCATGTTGTTTAGCATTAAGTACATTATGTTTTATCTTTTTTTTATTTAAATAATCGGAAATTTTTTCTGATTTTTCTATACTAGTAGTTCCAACTAAAACTGGCTGCCCTTTATTATTACACTCAATTATTTTGTTAGTTATAGCGTTATACTTTTCAATCTCTGTTCTAAATATTTGATCATTTAGATCTTTTCTAAGCATTATTTTGTTTGTTGGAATTGAAACAACATTCAGTTTATAAATATCAAAAAATTCTTCTGCCTCAGTTAAAGCTGTTCCCGTCATCCCAGATAATTTTTTGTAAAGACGGAAATAGTTTTGATAAGTTATAGATGCCAATGTTTGATTTTCTTCTTCAATTTTAACATTTTCTTTAGCTTCTAAAGCTTGATGTAGCCCATCAGAAAATCTTCTGCCATCCAAAACTCTACCAGTGAATTCATCTATAATTTGGACTTTTCCTTCTTTAACAATATAGTCTGTATCTCTATTAAAAAGCAAGTTAGCTTTAAGGGCTTGATTTATATGGTGGACTAGACTTAAATTTTCTGGATCATAAAAATTATTATTTTTTAATATTCCTTTTTGAATTGAAAGTTTTTCAATTTTATCAATGCCCTGATCTGTCAAAATTGCATTTTTATTTTTTTCATCAAGCTCAAAGTCACCTTTTTGTAAATGTTTTATAAACTCATTAGATATAGGATATAAATTAGTTTTATCCTCGAGTTTACCCGAAATTACTAAGGGTGTTCTGGACTCGTCAATTAAAATACTGTCCACTTCATCTACAATGCAAAAATTATGATTTCTTTGAACCATATCCGAAAGTTCATATTTCATATTGTCTCTTAGGTAATCAAATCCTAGTTCATTATTTGTTGCGTAAGTTATGTCGTAATTATAATTTTTCTTTCTTTGGTCGTCATTTAAATCATTTGTTATGCATCCTGTAGAGATACCTAAAAAATTAAAAACCTTACCCATCCACTCAGAGTCTCTTTTTGCTAAATAATCATTTACAGTCACTATATGCACTCCCTTTCCACTCAATGAGTTGAGGTAAGCTGGTAATGTAGAAACCAATGTTTTACCTTCGCCAGTTTTCATTTCAGCAATATTTCCTTTATGCAAAATTATTCCTCCCGCCAACTGAACATCATAATGTCTTTCACCCAAAGTCCTTTTTGCAGCTTCTCTCACTAAAGCGAAACTTTCGGGAATTATATTATCTATTGACTTGCCCTCTTGAACTGATCGTTTTAGGTTTTGTGTTTTCTCTCTAAATTCACCGTCTGATATCGCTTTGACTGAATTTTCATTACTATTAATAGCTGAAATTAAATTCTTAATCTTGTCTAATTCTTGTTGATTAGAGCTTTTAAATAATTTACTAAAAGTCCTTGTAAATACATTCATTATACTTCTATATATGTATTTATATTCTAAATTAAATAGTAATTATGACAATAAACTTAAAAAATTTCCTTAACCAGAAAACTAAATTGTCTAAAATGGGGGAGTTTCAAAATCTTAAACAAATAGAAGGCTTAGAAATGTCTTCTATTTCTGCAGATCTGTATGGAAATGGCAGAGATGATTTGACACTATTTTATTTTAGCAAAGGAGCTAATTATGCTTCTGTAACAACTACAAGCAGCATAATCTCTGAAACTATATCTTGGAACAATAATTCTCACAAAAAACTAATTAAAGGACTAATGGTTAACACTAAAAATGCAAATACGTTCACTGGCAAACAAGGCAAAGAAAGTTTGGATATTATAGCAAAAAATTTGTCGAGAATACTTACTTTAAAGGAGTCTAAAACGGAAAAAGGGACAAGTGAAACAGTAAGAATTAAAGATTTAATATTTGCCTCAACTGGCGTCATAGGCGAACAATTTCCAGTAGATCAAATAAAAGACGCCTTACCAGATTTAGTCGAAAAACTTAAAAGTCAGCACAATAAACTATTTTGGTTGAAAGTTGCTTCAGGAATAATGACTACTGATACAAAACCAAAAGTAGCTTATGAAGAAATTATTTTTGGAGATGAGCTAATAAAGATTTGTGGAATTGCTAAAGGATCTGGAATGATTGCTCCAAACCTAGCAACCATGTTGTCATTTATTTTTACTAATGCCGACATAGGTTCAAATTTATTAAAATCACTTTTAAAGAAAGCAGTGGCCAACACGTTTAATGCCATAACGGTTGATAGCGATCAATCAACTAACGATATGGTTTCAATATTTTCTACTAAGGCTATTAAGATTGGACAGAATCTTTCATTAAATGATAAGATAATTCTTAAATTTGAAGAAGCTTTAAAAAAACTATGTTTAAATCTTGCTCAACAGATAGTTGTTGATGGAGAAGGGGCAAAAAAATTTCTTAAAATTAAAATTATAAACGCTAAGTCCTTAGGAAGTGCAAAAAATATTGGTTTCTCAATTGCAAATTCTCCTTTGGTAAAAACAGCAGTTGCTGGAGAAGACCCCAACTGGGGTAGGATAATTATGGGCATTGGTAAATCTGGAGAAATTATAGATAGCAAAAAATTAAAGATTAAATTAGGAGAATTTGTTGTTGCTGAAAATGGTAAAATCTCAGATAGCTATAATGAGGAAAAATTAAAAGAATATATGAAGTGGGATTCGATAGAGATAGAGATAAATTTAAAATTAGGTAACGATGCTTTTGAATGTTATACTTGTGACTTTACCCACGATTACATAGATATAAATGCGGATTATAGGAATTAAATGATTAAGTATAATCTCAAATGTTCAAATAATCATGAATTTGAAAGTTGGTTTTCAAACTCTGAAGAGTTCGATAAATTAGATAAGAAAAAATTACTTGAATGCATTTATTGTTCATCTAAAAAAATTAAAAAATCAATTATGGCCCCGATGGTTTCAGGAAGTAAAATTAAAGAAGATGGTGTTTCTTTTACAAATAAAAAGTTATTAAGCCAAAAAAATGATTTATTAAAAATAAGGAATTATATAGAAAATAATTTTGAATTTGTTGGAGACAAACTTAGTAAAAAAGTTAGAGAAGTCTATTACGACAAACAAACTAAAAAAAGTTTTTATGGAACAGCTACCTCAGAAGAAAGAGAGGAACTAGCTGAAGAAGGAATTGACTTGTTAACTGTACCTTGGGTAAGTAAAGACAATTAATTTTTTAAACTACAGACTATATAATTTACTGATAAGTTGTTAGACCTTCTCCACTTATTCATTACAGGATTAAAATCTAAGCCTCTAACATCACTAGTTGTGAATTTTTTGTCAGATAGTATTTTTTCCAGTTCTTCTGGTTTCACAAACTTATTCCAGTCATGTGTTCCAATTGGTAACCATCTCAATATATACTCCGCCCCTATAATTGCTTTAACATAAGATATAAATGTCCTATTTATTGTTGCAGTGAACATCAAACCATCTTTTTTCAACAAGTTATAACATGATTGTAAATACAAATCTAAATTGTCCACGTGTTCAACAATTTCAAGATTTAAGATTATATCGAATTTTTCCTTTTCATTTAATTGTTCAGGTGATTTATTTAGATAATTAATAGAAAGATTATTTTTTTTACTGTGAAGAGATGCAACTTTAATGTTTTTTTGAGAAGCATCTATACCTGTTACTTTCCCACCTAGTCGAGCCATAGGTTCACTTATTAATCCTCCACCGCAACCTATGTCAAGAATTTCTAAATCTTTAAGAAAATTTTTTTTATTGTTATCTAATTTAAAATGATTTGTTATCTTTTCTAAAATATATTCAATTCTTATTGGATTAAACATATGTAAAGGTTTAAATTTACCTTTTATATCCCACCATTCGTCAGCTAACTTTGAAAACTTTTGAATTTCTTCTTTATTTATTGTAGTCATAGTTTTTAGTGTTTTAATTAAAATTAATTAAACCTATTTATATAATATTAAAATCTAACAATGGCAAAAAAAGTATTAAAATTCGGTGGAACTTCAGTAGGAACTATAGAGAGAATCCTACATGTGGCAAAAATTATTAAAATAGAGCACGATGCTGGGCATCAGATTATTGCAATAGTTTCCGCTATGTCTGGAAAAACTAACGAACTATTGAAATTATCAAAAGATGTTTCTGAAAACTTTAATAAACGAGAATTGGATGTACTTTTAAGTTCTGGAGAACAAGTGACGAGCGCTTTATTAGCTGGCGCGTTAACAGAAATAGGTGCAAACTCAAAATCTTGGTTAAATTGGCAAATACCTATTCTTACAGATGGAAAGAATTTAAATGCGAGAATTGTTAATATGAATATTGAAAGTATTAATAAATTTTTGTCAGAAAAGGGAATTGCAATCATTCCAGGTTTTCAAGGAATATCTAGAGAAGGAGATGTGACTACTATTGGCAGAGGTGGCTCAGATGCTACCGCTGTAGCAGTAGCAAAAATATTTGATGCTGACACTTGTGAAATATATACAGACGTGGATGGAGTTTATTCTACCGATCCAAACAAAATACCCGTTGCAAAAAAAATCGATAAAATTTCATATGAAGAAATGCTTGAACTATCATCTGTAGGTGCAAAAGTAATGCAATCCTCTGCAGTACAAACTGCGATGATGTACAATATTCCCTTAGAAGTTAAATCAACTTTTACAAACAGAGAGGGAACAAAAATTTTTGATCAAGAAAGTATAGATTATTCAAAAAGTGTCACAGGTGTAGCTTATTCAAAAGATGATGCAAAGATTACTTTAATGGGGGTTGAAGATAAGCCTGGTGTTGCAGCTAATATTTTTGAGCCATTAAGTAAAAATCAAATAAATGTTGATATGGTAATTCAAAATATTTCGTCTGATCACAAAACTACAGATTTGACCTTTACAATTAAAAGGGATGATCTTTCTAAGTCTTTAAAGATATTGAAAGATAATAAAGATATTAAATATCAAAATTTAAGTCATAATGATAAAGTTTCTAAAATTTCTATTGTGGGAGCTGGAATGGTGTCCACTCCAGGAATAACTTACAAAATGTTTAGAAGTTTGGCAGATGAAAAAATTAATATTTTAGCTATTTCTACTTCAGAAATTAAATTATCAGTTATCATTGATGAAAGTGATACTGTTAAAGCTATAAAAAAATTACATACTGTTTTTGATTTGGATTAAATATGGAAATACGACCACATAGATTGATTAAAAGAAAAAAAACTAAAGTTATTAAAGTAGGAAATATTTTAGTCGGTGGTGAATCAAAAATAAGCGTTCAATCAATGACAAACACTCTTACGACTAACGTAAAAGAGACAATAAAACAGATCCATTTATTGGAGGAAGCTGGAGCGGATATTGTAAGAGTATCTTGCCCAGATGAAGAGTCAACTAGAGCACTTAAGGATATTGTTAAAGAAGTAAAAGCCCCAATAGTAGCTGATATTCATTTTCACTATAAAAGAGCAGTCGAGGCAGCAGAAAAAGGAGCAAGTTGTTTAAGAATTAATCCTGGAAACATTGGTTCAAAAGAAAGAATTTTAGAAGTAGTTAAAGCTGCAAAGGATAATAATTGTTCAATAAGAATTGGAGTCAATGCGGGTTCACTAGATAAAACTTTACTAGAGAAATACAAAGAGCCTTGTCCGGAGGCACTAGTAGAAAGTGCAATGTATAATGTAAAATTACTAGAAGATAATGATTTTTTTAATTTTAAGATAAGCGTAAAATCTTCTGATGTATTTTTAACAGTTAAAGCCTATAGAGAATTATCAAAAGCCTGCGATTACCCTCTTCACCTAGGCATTACTGAGGCAGGCGGTCTACTTAGCGGAAGTATAAGATCTTCTATAGGTATCGGACAACTATTAATGGATGGCATAGGAGATACAATAAGAGTTTCGCTTTCTTCAGATCCAGTAGATGAAATTAAATCTGGTTTTGAGATTTTAAAATCTTTAGGGATTAGAGCTAGAGGTGTAAATATAATTTCTTGTCCTTCTTGTGCCCGACAAGCTTTTCCAGTAATTGAAACAGTAAAAGAATTAGAAAAAAAACTATCTCATGTAAAAAAAACCAATAACCCTGTCTATTATAGGATGTGTTGTAAATGGCCCAGGCGAAGCTGCTCAAACAGAAATAGGTTTAACAGGCGGCGGGCAAGATAATAATCTTTTGTACTTATCTGGAATACCTCACAGCAAAGTTGCGAGTGCAGAAATAATAGATAAAGTTGTTAAACTCGTAGAAGAGAAAGTAAAACAAAAAAATAGCTAAAAATGATACCAATAGAAAAGGTCCAAGCCATTGTATCTCGGCATGATAATCTAGAAAAAGAACTATCATCAGGCAAAGTTGAGGCAAAACTTTTTGCTACTAAATCGAAAGAGTATTCTAGTTTAGGAAATATAATTTTAAATGCTCGTGAGTTTCTAAAATTTGGTAAAGAAACCAAAGATTTAGAACTATTAATTAATGATAAAAATAATGACCTAGAAATGATCAAATTGGCAGAAAAAGATCTAGAAGACTTAAAAGTTAAAATACAAGAGCATGAGGATAAATTAAAATTATTTTTATTGCCTAAAGATGAAGACGATGACAAAAATGCAATCGTTGAGATTAGGGCAGGAACAGGTGGTTTAGAAGCCTCCCTTTTTTGCTCAGATCTTTTTAAGATGTATGAAAAAGTTTGTTCAAAAAAAAGATGGAAATTAGAAATAATAAGTATTTCTAAAAGTGAGGCAGGGGGGTTTAAAGAGGTAATATTTTCTGTAAGTGGGAATGATATTTATTCGTATTTAAAATATGAGTCAGGAGTTCATAGGGTTCAAAGAATTCCAAAAACTGAAACACAAGGTCGGGTTCACACATCAGCAGCTACGATAGCAGTACTACCTGAAGCCGAAGAAGTTGATATTCAAATCAAAGATACAGATCTTAGAATAGATGTTTTTAGGGCCGGTGGACCTGGAGGACAATCAGTGAATACAACAGACAGTGCAGTTAGAATTACACATATTCCTACGGGGGTAGTAGTCAGTCAACAAGATGAGAAATCTCAACATAAAAATAAAGCCAAAGCTTTGAAAATTTTAAGATCTCGAGTGTATGAAGCTGAAAAAAGAAAAAAAGATCAAGAAAGATCAAGTAATCGAAGAAGTCAGATTGGATCAGGCGATAGGTCAGAAAGAATTCGAACTTATAATTTTCCTCAAGGTAGAATAACCGACCATAGAATAAATTTAACCTTGCATAAATTAGATGAATTTCTAAGTGGTGAAATTCATGAAGAAATTAATCAAGAATTAAGATTAAAAGAACAAGATATTAAACTTAAAAGTTTAAATTAATGGAAATTATAAAATTAATAAATACCGGGTCAAAAGAATTAAAAAATAAACGAGTTTTAACAAATAACTTAGACTCAGAGTTATTGCTCTCTAAAGTTTTGAACAAAACTAGAGAAGAGCTATTAATCAACCTTCATCAACAAGTCTCTAAAAATGAAATAAATATCTTTAAAAAACTTCTTAACAGAAGATCTCTTAAAGAGCCAGTTGCTTACATTTTAAAAGAAAAAGAGTTTTGGAGTAAAAAATTTATTGTAAACAAACATACTTTAATTCCAAGGCCTGAGACTGAATTGATGGTAGAAAAAATCGTAGAAATTTTTAAATATAAAAACATATTCATTCTTGATGTTGGAACAGGCTCAGGATGTATTTTGTTAAGTATTTTAAGCGAGCTTAAGAACTCAAATGGAATAGGTTTGGACATATCTAAACAGGCAATAAGAATTGCAAAAGCTAATTCTGAAAAATCCAAATTAACTAGACGCACCAAGTTCTTAAATAGATGTATTAACGATGTTTATAATAAAAAATTTGATTTAATTGTTTCAAATCCTCCTTATATAAAGAGAATAGAACTTAGAAATTTGGTTGATGATATTAAAAAATTTGAACCCAAATTAGCCTTAGATGGAGGAAATGATGGGCTTGACGTCATTAAAAAAGTTATCTACAAATCCAAAAGTATCTTAAAAAACAAAGGTATGCTCGCCTTAGAAATAGGAAATGAGCAAATTAAAAAAGTTTCTAAAATATTAATAAAAGAAAAATTTAAGATTAAATATTTAGTTAGAGATTATCAAAGAAACGTAAGATGTATATTATCAATATTAGAAGATTAAAATAACAATTCAGATATAGTAAATGAACAATAATAGAAGAAGAAGCTTTAGACCAAGATCTCAAAAAAATAATTTTAGACGAAGAAACGGTTCAATGAACTCAAATAGTGGAACTAGTTTTAGCTCTAACGGTAATATGAATTTTAACAGAAATGGTTCTATGTCTAACCCTCATAATGTTGAAAAAACTATGTTAAAATTTCAACAATTAGCCAAAGATGCACAAAGTGTTGGTGATCCGGTTTTAGTTGAAAATTATCTACAGCATGCTGATCACTATTCAAGAAGATTAAAAGAGTTAAATGATAGGAACAAAGATAATTCAAATGGTGAAAAAAATAATAATGTATCAGACGAGTCTTCTAAAGAGTTGCCAAAAACCCAAATCAAATAAGTAAAGTTCTAAATTACCTTCTTCTTAATTCTGACAATTTTAAATCGATCTTTATTCTTTTAAGTTCAAAATTTTCTCTCGTACTGCCCTTTAAAATCTTTCCTGATGGCAATTTCAATTTTTGTGAATTTACTTTTTTTCCATTTACTACTACTTCGTAATGTAAATGTGGACCCGTAGACATACCTGTAGAACCAACATAACCAATTATTTGACCTTGTTTAACCTTTCGACCTTCTTTTATTCCCTTGGCAAAATTTTTCATGTGGGCGTAAATAGTTTCATAGGTCGAGTTGTGTTTTATCTTTACACAGTTTCCACCTCCACCACACCATCTAGCTCTTGTAACTGTACCAGAACCTGAAGCCATAATTGGTGTCCCACTAGGTGCCGCAAAGTCTGTTCCTCTATGCATTTTATTGTAACCTAAAATTGGATGTTTTCTCATCCCAAATCTAGATGATAGTCTCGCACCATTAATTGGAGTTTTCATTAAAGATTTAACAATACTTTTTCCTTTTATATCAAAATAACCTAATTCACCTCCGTCATCAAAATTATAAAGATTAATTTCATCTCCATTAACAAACATTGATGCATAAATTATTTTTCCTGTGTCTTGAACTATACCATTATCATCTTCAAATTTTTCATACAAAATTTCGAACCAATCTCCTTTTCTTATATCTCTTTGAAAATCCACTTCGAAACCAAATATTCTTGCAAATTCTATTATTATATTTGGTTCTATTCCTGCATTCATAGCTG
The DNA here is from genome assembly GCA_902604055.1 of uncultured Pelagibacteraceae bacterium. Classification (GTDB taxonomy): domain Bacteria; phylum Pseudomonadota; class Alphaproteobacteria; order Pelagibacterales; family Pelagibacteraceae; genus Pelagilacustribacter. Next base: position 31,811 of record CACKXA010000005.1, read on the forward strand.
CGCTGTAAAGATTATTTTTTATTTCATTTTTAATTACGACTTCATTCTTATAAAGCTGAAGTATGTTTTCTTTAATAATAAAGTTATTTTGACTTTTTCTAACTTCTATATTTAGGATATTGCTGACAGGATATGTTAAGTTTACTACTGTATTTGACCCGTCATCTAATTTTTTTATGATAATAGAAAGCTTTCTTCCTGCATATATGTTACTTAGCTTTTTTTCCTTTAAATTTTTACCAATTATTTTGACGTCATTAGCATTAATATTTAAATTTTTTAAGATTTTCTCTATGGAGTCATTGTTTTGAATTAGGTATTGAATTTCTTTATAAGGACTATTAATCTTTGATATCAGATAATTACTTAATGACGAAAATTCTTTCGACTCGACTATAGAACTTAAGTTTTCAGTTTGTTTATTATTTTGTTTTTCGATTAGGTTTGAAATAATTATAAATAATAAGCAGAATAGTACTGCTAAGAAAACATATGTAAAATACCTCCAGCTGACGATACCCAAACCATCGTATTTTGTTTTAAAAGTCCTTAAAATTCGATTTAACGCCATAGTTGTTTTTATAAAATTTATATCAGATTTTCAATGAGGTAAGGGCTCTAAAAGCCTTAATTTATTAGCTTTTAACTACAATATACGCCTTGACTTATGGCATATTTGTAATAAAAACACCGCTCACCTCAATCCAAATATTTTTTATTAGGGCCAAAGGTGTGTAGATTTTAAAATACTTAAAATCTTAGCTTTTTTAAATTGTAAATTTTTAAGAAGAGAAGTGTGGACGGCTAGGTTAATAAAGAAATTGTCGTACACGCTTTAACGAAAAGTGACTTTAATAACCTTAAAGTCATTAAAGCTAGTGTGCGCCGTTATTAAACTTGAGAGTTTGATCATGGCTCAGAACGTACGCTGGCGGCACGCCTAACACATGCAAGTCGAACGCAGTAGCAATACTGAGTGGCAAACGGGTGAGTATAATGTGGGAATCTGCCTTTTGGTTTGGAATAACACGGGGAAACTTGTGCTAATACCGAATAAGCCTTTACAGGGAAAGTTTTAACGCCGAAAGATGAGCCCGCACTTGATTAGCTAGTTGGTAAGGTAAAAGCTTACCAAGGCAATGATCAATAGCTGTTCTTAGAGGAAGACCAGCCACATTGGGACTGAGACACGGCCCAGACTCCTACGGGAGGCAGCAGTGGGGAATCTTGCACAATGGGGGAAACCCTGATGCAGCGATGCCGCGTGAGTGAAGAAGGCCTTTGGGTTGTAAAACTCTTTCGTCGGGGAAGAAAATGACTGTACCCGAATAAGAAGGTCCGGCTAACTTCGTGCCAGCAGCCGCGGTAATACGAAGGGACCTAGCGTAGTTCGGAATTACTGGGCTTAAAGAGCTCGTAGGTGGTTAAAATAGTTGATGGTGAAATCCCAAGGCTTAACCTTGGAACTGCCATCAAAACTTTTTAGCTAGAGTGTGATAGAGGTAAGTGGAATTTCTAGTGTAGAGGTGAAATTCGTAGATATTAGAAAGAACACCAAATGCGAAGGCAACTTACTGGGTCACTACTGACACTGAGGAGCGAAAGCATGGGTAGCGAAGAGGATTAGATACCCTCGTAGTCCATGCCGTAAACGATGTGTGCTAGACGTTGGAAATATATTTTTCAGTGTCGCAGCGAAAGCATTAAGCACACCGCCTGGGGAGTACGACCGCAAGGTTAAAACTCAAATGAATTGACGGGGACCCGCACAAGCAGTGGAGCATGTGGTTTAATTCGAAGATACGCGCAGAACCTTACCAACACTTGACATGTTCGTCGCGAGCCTAAGAGATTAGGCTTTTCAGTTTGGCTGGACGAAACACAGGTGCTGCATGGCTGTCGTCAGCTCGTGTCGTGAGATGTTGGGTTAAGTCCCGCAACGAGCGCAACCCCTACTTTTAGTTGCCACCATTCAGTTGGGCACTTTAAAAGAACTGCCAGTGATAAGCTGGAGGAAGGTGGGGATGACGTCAAGTCCTCATGGCCCTTATGTGTTGGGCTACACACGTGCTACAATGGCACTTACAATGGGAAGCAAAGAGGCGACTCCTAGCTAATCCCTAAAATGTGCCTCAGTTCGGATTGTACTCTGTAACTCGAGTGCATGAAGCTGGAATTGCTAGTAATCGCGGATCAGCGCGCCGCGGTGAATACGTTCCCGGGTCTTGTACACACCGCCCGTCACACCATGGAAGTTGGTTACACCTTAAGGCAAAGCTTATACCTTTGACTACGGTACGATCAGCAACTGGGGTGAAGTCGTAACAAGGTAGCCGTAGGGGAACCTGCGGCTGGATTACCTCCTTTCTAAGGAAGACCAAAAATTTCTTTTGGTCTCAAAAAATTAAGTTAATGTGGCCGTCCTCATTTCTCTTCTTATTAATTAAAGTGTCTCATACATGCTTAGGGGCCGGTAGCTCAGGTGGTTAGAGCGCACCCCTGATAAGGGTGAGGTCGCACGTTCGAGTCGTGCTCGGCCCACCATTTTCATGGGGGATTAGCTCAGCTGGGAGAGCGCCTGATTTGCATTCAGGAGGTCAGCGGTTCGATCCCGCTATCCTCCACCAATTTTGACACTTTTAGTTTTTTTAAATTGTAAATAATGAATATCAATTTTGATTGTTCAACAGTAAGAACAATCAAACAATATCTATATCCGATTGTTCGAATAGATGAACAATCTATAAATGTTCGAATAGATGAACATTTTAATAAAAATTTAATTTAGACGCAGAAAATTATTTTCTGTGCATAAATCAAGCGTTTAAGGGCGTATGGCGGATGCCTAGGCACTGAAAGGCGATGAAGGACGTGGTATACTGCGATAAGTTTCGGGGAGCTGTATGCGGGCTTTGATCCGAAAATTTCCGAATGGGATAACCCACCACTTTTTGTGGTACTTTAAACTGAATTCATAGGTTTAAAGAGCTAACCCGGAGAACTGAAACATCTAAGTAACCGGAGGAAAAGAAATCAAATGATATTCCGTTAGTAGTGGCGAGCGAACGCGGAGGAGGCCAGTAACAATGTTAAAATAATCTAAATAGTTTGGAAAAACTAACCACAGAGGGTGATAGTCCCGTATGAGTAATGTTTATCATTGTTCTTGAGTAGAACGGGACACGTGTAA
>CACKXA010000005.1:37500-49514 GCA_902604055.1 uncultured Pelagibacteraceae bacterium
TAGATTTTATTTTTTTTCTATAATTAATCTTAAAAAAGTCGTAGGTACCAGTTTGCCAATAAACTTTAGGCAACTTCTGTCTAGGCATATTATAAAGTTCTTTAGATCTTGATTTAATTAAAGGCGATATGAAATCTTTTTTTTTATTTTTAATCCACATTTTATAAGGAGTTACTGGAGATACAGTCACCGACCTGAGAGATGTAGCTAATTTATGATTGAGAAATTTTCTTTCAGCATCTTTGTAATCATTTAAAAATCTTATAGGAGATGTTGGTCTTAAGATACATCCTGCAAAAAAAAAAATTTTTTTATTTGCAAAAAAATTAAGAGCATAATTAATATACTCAATATCTAATGAAAATTTGTTAGATATTTTTTTTGGTCTTAAAAATGGCGTATCAATATTAAATTTATCAAAAAACCTAACAATTTTTTTTGAGTCTGTGCATCCTACAATTATATTATCATTTTTCTTCAACTTATTAGCAAATCTACATGTATAGTAGAGAAGTGGTTTTTTATTTATTAATTTTATATTTTTATTTTTCACTTTACTGCTTCCGGATCGAGCTGGAATAAGAATTAAAAATTTTTTCTTTATCATAAGATATTTAAAGCGCCTGCTGATAAATCTAAACAACTCCCTGTCAAAAAAGGTGTTTTATTTGACACAAGATAATTTATTATTGAATTATACTCGCCTTTTTTAATCATACGACCAATTATAGTCTTGTTAGAGTATCTCTTTTTAAACTTTTTATCTTGATTTTCCTCTATTCCGCCAAGAATTAAGCAAAATACTTCAATATTTGTATTTTTATAAAACGCAGCTAGGGCTTTTGAAAATCCAATAATACCAGCTTTGGAAACTGAGTACTCTAATGGTTTTTTTCCGTGAAATTTTTGTCTTTTGTTGAAATATATATCTTGATCTGGTCCTACCACACCGTATATGGAAGATATATTGATTATTTTTCCTGAATTCGAAGACTCATAATGTTTTAAGATATGCTTTGATGTATTAAATGAGCCAATTAAATCTACGTCTAAATTTTTTTTCCAATTTTCTAATTTATAATCTGAAAATTTGAATGATTTAATTTTCTGTACTTTCGGATTTGCCGCCGCCGCATTGAAAGCTACATCAATTTTATTTTTTTTGGTTATTTTTCTTATCGTATTTTTTACTGAAATTTCTTTAGTTATGTCACATTTAAAAAAATTTTTTTCTTTAAATTTATTTGTTAAATCTATTTTAAAAACCTTATGACCTTTACCTTCTAGGTAATTTGATAGATTTCTTCCAACTAGTCCATTTGAACCAAAAATAAGTATTTTTTTTTCCATAATTTATGTTCATTTTTTGAACATATTATAGTATAATTTTTACTAAATGAAAAATAAAAATAAAACTATTGTGATAGGTGAAATTGGTATAAACCATAATGGCAGCATTGATCTCGCAAAAAAAATAATTTTATCAGCCAAAATTGCTGGTTTTGACCTGGTAAAGTTTCAAAAAAGAAACCCAGACATCTCAACCCCATCTCATAAAAAAAATATAGAGAGGGAAACTCCATGGGGGAGAATTACTTATTTGGATTATAAAAAGAAAATAGAATTTAATGAAAGACAGTTTAACGAGATCAATAGATATTGTAAAAAAGTAAAAATTGATTGGTTTGCTAGCGCTTGGGATCTGGACAGCTTAAAATTTCTAAAAAAATTTAAACTAAAATATCATAAAGTAGCTTCCCCAATGTTAACTAATATTGAACTTTTAAAAGAAATTGCTAAACAAAAAAAACATACATTTATATCTACAGGAATGTCCACTTTCAAAGACATTGATATAGCGGTAAAAATATTTAAAAAATATAAATGTAAATTTACATTAATGCACTGCGTATCCACCTATCCAGCTAAAGATGAAGATTTAAACCTAGATATGATTAGAGTTTTAAAAAAAAGATACGGTGGAGAAATAGGTTACTCTGGTCACGAAAAGTCTGTTAGCCCTACCATTTTTGCAAGAGCTCTTGGAGCAAAAGTAATAGAACGGCACATTACTACAGATAGAACATTATGGGGAACTGATCAGTCAGCTTCTTTAGAGACTCAAGGGATGGAAAACCTTATAAAGATGATTAGAAAATATGAAGTTTCAATTGGAGATGGAAAAAAGAGATTTTTAAGTGAAGAAAAAATAAAACTTAAAGATATGAAATATTGGTAAATTTTAATAAAAGATCTTACATTCTGATCTGTGGCGCTGGGTCAATTGGTATAAGACACGCTAAAAACTTAATATATCTTGGATATAAGAATATTATTTTTTTTTCAAAAAGAAAAAAAATTCTTATTGGCAATAAAGAATATAAAACATATTCATCATTAAAAAATCTGCTAAAAAAAAAAAGTCCTAAAATCGCATTTATAACTAACGAAACAAGCAAGCACATAGATACAGCAATAAAATGTGCGAATCATAATTGCGATTTATTTATAGAAAAGCCATTAACTCACAAAGGTAAAAAAGTTAAAAAACTTATTAAAATAATTAATAAAAAAAAAATTATAAATATGGTTGGGTATATGTTGAGGTTTCACCCAATTATAAAACTAATAAAAAAATTAGTGAACGAAAAAAAATTAGGAAAAGTCTTTCATTTTTATAGTGAATGGGGAGAGTATCTACCAAATTGGCATCCTAATGAAAACTTTAAGAAAAGTTATGCAGCAAATAAAGAACTTGGTGGAGGGGCTTTACTTACTTTAAGCCATGATATCGACTTAATGCAATATTTTTTTGGTAAACCAAAACTAATAAATTTCAAAAAATATAAATTTGGATTAAAAATTAATGCTGAAACCTCTGTAAATATTTTTATTGAATTTAAAAATAATCTAAGTGGATTAATTCATGTTGATTATTTGCAGAAAAAAACAGAAAGATACTTAAAAATAGTGGGTAATAAATTAAATTTAAAATTTTTTTATTTAAAAAATCTTTTAGAAATTAATCAAAATAATAGAGTTAGAAGAATTAGACTAAAAAAATTTAAAAGAAATGATTTATTTATGAATGAAATAAAATATTTTTTAAGAAATTGTAAAAAAAGAAGCGTATGCTCACCAAGTATTAAAGAAGCTTACTTAAATTTATTGGATTTGAAATTAATCTGATTATTTGATCTTTTTACTTAATTAATGTACTTATCGGTTTTTAATTAAAAAGATTTTATTTGTTTAACAAAAATTTTAATTTAAAAAATGATTTATATTTGTTTCGGAGAAACCATTGAGATCGCATATTAAAATACCTAAAAAAAAATCAATTTCTAAAATTGAAAAATATTTCTTAAAAATTGGATTAGGAATTTTAATACCTAAAAAAAGTCAATATATTTTCAATAAATACAAAGATAAAAGATTTGATAGAAAAACTTACCAACCAGATTTACAGGACCTGTATAGTCTGCATCAATTAATTTTACTGAATAAAAGAATTAGCGTTTTAGAGTACGGCACGGGATGGTCATCATTAGTTATCGCACATGCACTTAAATTAAATGAAAAAAAATTTAAAAACAAAGTTAAAGGTTTAAGGTTTAAAAAAAAATTTACTCTTTCAGTTGTTGATAATGAGAAAAAGTATTTAAAAATTTCAGATCAAAGAATTAAAAAATTTTTTGGAAAAAAAGAGAGAAATTTTTCTTTTCATTACAGCCAAAATAAAATGACAAGATATAAAAGGAAAATTTGTTCACATTTTATAAATCATCCGAGAGTAAATCCTGATTTTATTTATATGGATGGTCCAGATCAATTTAATATTAAAGGAAAAGTTAACAATATTACAATTGCTGACTATGAAATGATGCCTATGAATTCAGACATATTAAGTTTTGAAAATTTTTTAACACCCGGAACAATTATATTATTCGACGGCAGAACAGCTAATGCTAGATTTTTAAAATCTAATTTTCAGAGAAAATGGAAATATTTTGAAAACTCAAAAACTGATCAACACTTATTTTATTTGGATGAAAAACCTTTAGGAAGTGCAAACAAAAAACAATTAGTCTTTTATAAATCATAATTGAAGATAAAATGAAAAAAATTAATATTTTTATAAAAAATCTTATTAATTTTTTCAAAATTATTATTTATGCAGATTATTCGTTTTCTTATCCTTCAAAAAAAAAAGTTTTGTTATTCGATGATAACTTAGAAATTTTTTTAAGAAAATATATTCCTATGTCCAATTACACAATATTATTTTCAAAATATAAAAAATATAATTTTTTAATACTTGTTAAACTTTTAATCCAACTCAAACTTAATAGTTTAAATTATTTTAATGAGTTCATTAATTACGTTAGACCAAAAATTATAATAACTTTTTCAGATAATTATCAAATTTTTTACAAAATAAAACCCTCGTACGGATCTAAAAAAATATTTATCCAAGCTGCCTATAGAACTGCCACTAGAGAGGATATTTTTTATCATACGAATTTTTTGAAAAAACAGAAAAGTTTAAACTTCGTAGACTATATGCTTGTATTTAATAAACGAGTTGGTCAAGAATATAAAAAATTTATAAATGGTGAATATAAAGAAATTGGCTCATTTAAGTCAAATTTTTTTAAAATTTCAAAAGCAAAAAAAAAATATGATATTTTATTTATTTCTGTTTGGAGAGATGAGCCTCCTGATCATATGCAAACTGATACAGTAAGCAGAAATACAATAAACACTGCTCAAACAAAATTACTCATACATCTTAAAAATTATTGTTTAAAAAATAACAGACATATAACAATTTATGGCAAATATTATAATAAATCAGAAAGTTTAAAAGAAAGAGAATTTTTTTCAAAAATCTTTAAAGGAACAAAATGGAACTTTTTAACTAATGATAGGATGAAAACCTATAAATTTTGTGACGAGGCTAAACTAATAGTATCCACTAATTCAACATTAGGGTATGAAGCATTAGCCAGAGGTTCAAAAGTAGCTATTTTTAATATAATGAATTTCGATAAATCAACAAAATCTAAAAATTTTTGTTGGCCTTACAAGGTTAAAAAAAAAGGTCCATTCTGGACAAGTACACTTTCCCAAAATTCATGTAATGAACTTATTGATAAATTAAGTAATTTTAACAAAAAAAATTGGAAAAAAAACAACCATGAAAATATGAAAAAAGTTTTGTCTTTTGATGAAAATAATAAAAAATTCTCTTCTTTAATTAAAAAATTAATCAATTAAAACTTAGAATTTAAAATTTCTCTAATATCATTTAAATTTATATCAATAGGATTATTCGATAATCTTTGAGTATTTATATTTTTCAAAATATTCTCATAATCTTTTTTAATAATATTTAATTTCTTAAAACTATTCTCTAAACCAACGTTTGAAGCAATATTTGAAATTTTATATGTTAACTCATTGATGTTTTCAACTTTGAATATATTAAATATTATTTTAAATCTTTCACTTAAGTCAAATTTTGATTTTGAAGCTTGAAGATTAGTGTAATTAAATTTTAAAAAATCATTTAGAGTAAGATACACGGCATGTCCATGTGCTATACCATTAAAAGCTGTAAAGGGATAAGATAGAGCGTGTGGTGCAGTTGTTTTGGAGATACTTATCGCTTTCCCAGCATTTAATGCAGCGACGGACATTTTGTAAGCGGTTTCAAAATTCTGATTGTTAATATGTTTTTCAAAACTTTTAAGAGAATCATTTAATGAAATAATTGAATATTTAACACTTTCATCTGTCGATTTCATAGATATCATTGACTCGATGGCTTGAGAAATTGCATCCATTCCAGCAGCTGCAGCAATTAATTTAGGAGTAGATAAAATTAAATCAGGGTCAATAATTATATAGTCGGGTTTAATTATATCTCCTTCAACTGAATACTTTTTTTTATCTATATAAATAACTGCATTTGCAGTTGCTTCCGCACCTGAGCCAGCTGTTGTGGGCACCGCAATTAATGGAGAAAATTTTTTTTTTAAATTATATTTTGAATTTTGTACAGATATTTCAATTGTGTCTAAATCAAAAAAGCAATTAGATATTTTTGCTAAATCTAATACTGCACCCCCTCCAATAGCAACAATTAAATCGGGCTTAAAATTATTAATCTTAAAAATAAACTTTTTTAAATCCTCTAGATCAGGTAGTGAATTATTTTTATAAAAAATTTCATACTTTTTTTTAGATAAAATTTTATTTAATTTATCATCTGCACCTGAGGCCCTTAGAGATTTTTTTCCTGCAAAAATTAAAATTTTATCAAATTTTTTTTCTTCAGCGATATATTTAATATTCTCAAGGGAATTTTTTCCTATAAATTCTTTTTTTTTCATTTACTTTTTATAAAATTAACTTTTAGTTTTTTTAAATCTTTAATTCTAATTAAATTTGGTAATGAAAAGCTGTTTATTTTCACTTCAAGAAAAGCAGGCTTATTTAATTTTAAAAAATTATTTAATATTTTCTTGGTATTATTTTTATTTTTTAATAAGAAGTATTTTTTGTACCCAATACTTAAGCTGAATTTTCTAAGGTTTATTTTGTCGATAGAAGTTGGTTGACATCCAACTGACTCATGACAAGAATTATTCAGTAAAATATATTTAAAATTTCCTTTTGCAAAATTAGCTGAAATTACTGAGGCTCCCATGTGCATTAAAAAAGATCCATCCCCATCCAGACAAATAACGTTATCTTTTGAAAACAAAGAGAACCCGAGTGCAAACATTGAGGTATGTCCCATTCCACCAACCATGTAAAAATCATTTCTTGTTGATATTTTTTTGTTTTTCCTTATTTGAAAAAGTTCTCTAGAGGTAAAACCAGTAGTAGCAAAAATTTTGAATTTTTTGGCCTGACTTATCAAGTTTGATATGAAGTCATTTCGATTAATCTTGTTAGTATTTATCTTTCCACTTTTATCTTTTAGTGAATCCAAGTCACCTTTTTTAAATATAAAGGCGACTGGTTGATTATTCTTATTTGCATGAGAGATGAGATAATCTAATTGTTTTGAAAATCGTCTTTTGTCAAATATTTTGTATTTTATTCCTAATAGTTTTAATTGTGATAATGTAATTTTACCTTGAACTTTGTGTTGTATTTCATCTTTAATATTTTTAGAACCTCTCCAGCCAATAAACATTATCATCGGTATTCCATAAATTTCTTTGTGTATCATAGAAGTGAGAGGATTTATGACATTTCCTAATCCTGAATTTTGGAGGTAAACAATAGGTAGCTTTTTTCTAGCTAAATAATATCCCGCTGCCAATGAAATTGCACCACCTTCATTAGCAGCTACAATATGTTGTTTTTTTTTAAATTTGGTTAATTTGTTACAAAATTCTTTTAATACGCTATCTGGAACTCCTGTGAAAAAATTTATATTTTTTCTTTTTAAAAAATTAATAATATTGTCAGAAACATTCATTAGTTAGAAGGAATCATTGTTAATATTTTTTTTATTGAAATTATATCCTTTTCTGCTTCTGAGGATCTTTTATCTTTTAAAATATTAACTGCAACTTTCTCCATGGCCGGATAAGCAGCCCTAAGCAGATGATTTGCGTAGATAACAATTTTAAATCCATGTTTTATTAGTTCGCTTTCGCTTACTTTAGAATATGTTGAAGGAACAGCAACCATTGGCTTGTAGTGCTTTGATCTTTTAAATTTTTTAGCAAATGCAAATATTTCTTTTGGAGATTCTATTTTGCTATGTATAAGGATTAAATCTGCTCCGGCTTTAGAGTAAGCTTCTGCTCTTTTCAATGCATCCTTTAAATTTTTGCCTAGTATAAAACTTTCAATTCTTGCCACAATCAAAAAATCTTCAGATCTTCTAGCTTTACAAGCAGTTTGAATTTTCAAACAGAAATTTTCGACACTGTCATGATTGTCTTTATTTTGAACTTTAAATAACGAATTACTTTTTAAACCTATTTTATCTTCTATCGCGATAGCTGACACACCTAATCTTTCTAAATTTTTAATTGTATAGGGTATATGTTCGACTCTTCCTCCATTATCAGCATCAAATAAAACAGGTTTCGTTGTAACTTCCATAATATTATTTAAACTATTAATTCTTGCTGATAATTCTAAAGATTGATTATCAGGTTTTCCATTAGAAACAGAGTCAGTAAGACTGGATGACCATATGCCATCAAATTCTCTATATTCTTTCTTATAGTTTATTTTTAGATTTTCCACTAAAAGGCCAGTAATTGGATTGTGGCTTTCAATAAATCTTACAATTTTTTTTGAGCTTATCAGCCTCTTTAACCTAGAAACTCTAGTTTCTGGACTAAAAAAAATATTTGCAATATCGTTTTTACCTAATTTAATTTTTTCTTCAATTGTATAGGGCACCTCGATTAACTTGCCATTCCATTTGTTCATCAATTTTATTACTTTATTTCTAGTTTCTTTTTGTATTCCTGATTTCCAATCGTCACCATGAATAATATATTCAGGTTTTATTTTATTTAAAATTTTTGAATAATCCCAAGTATCTTGTTTTACTATTTCATCAATACCTTTTATATTTTTCATAATTTCAAACCTTTGCTTATAATTAATAAGAGGCAGCCTTTTATATTCCCCTATTGCAGAGTCTGTGAACAATCCTACTATTACTTTTCCATATTTTTTTGCTTTTTTAATGATATTTAGATGACCACTGTGAAGAATGTCTGCACCCATTGGAACGTATATTTTTTTTAAATTTTTCATTTATGCAAATATATTTGATGCCATTGATTTAAAAATTTCTGTGTCAGTTTTGCCAAAATTTTTAAATTTTTTTGTAATATTTTCTTCTACTGAAGTTACCCCAGCTCCGTGCTGGCCTCTTAGTTTAGGATTAAATACTTGGTCGAAACTTAAAAAACTCTCCTCTGATGCGTAATAACTTGAAACGATTAGTGGAAATTTCCAGAATATCTTTTTTAAATCATAATCAAACTTTTCAGGATTTGTCTCATAAGTTTCTGGGTTAGCTAGGTAAATATGTAAATTTTCAGAGAATTTTTCTAAAGTCTTTATTTTTTTTTTATTTAAAAGTTTTAACAATATTTCAGCATTTTCAGGATTGAATTGAAGCCATTTTTTATCAATACTTAGCATGTATTCGCAAACAGTAGGGTTTAAAAATGGAAATCTTGCTTCAATTGGACCTCTATTCATAAAAATGATTGATGCTCTTTTAAGCATATTATTATAGATATTATTTATGAAAGCTAAACGACTTATTGGCCTTATTTGAACCTCGTGTGGTTTATTTAATTCTTTCCAACTATCGTATGCTCCTAAAAGTTCATCGACACCATGACCTCCTATTGTAACCTTAAAACCATCTTTTCTCATTTGTGGCGCCAAGAACCAATATATAGGTAACGGATAAAAACTAAGTGCTTTCATTTTTCTCATTTCAAATGACTCAATTATAGATGAAGTATCATTGACAATATCTTCTTTTGATGCACTAACTTCAATTAATTTTAAATTAATCTCACTAAAAGATTTTGCAGCGATACGTGCTTTCTCTACGTCAGGAGATTTAAAACCTTTGACAGAAAAAACATATGATGTTGGTTGATAACTCATATTTTTAAAATTTAAATTTTTAAAAACATAAAAAGTGCTAAGGACACTATCGATTCCTCCAGATAACATCGTACAAATCGGTACATCTGCCATTGTTCTATTTTTAGCTGATTTATCTAATAATTTATGTAATTTTAATCCAATTTCTAAAATAGGCTCATCTTTTTTAATAAGATCATTTTTGACATTATAATATTTTACTTTTTTTAATTCTTTTTTGATTAAGTCAAATTCTATAAAATTTCCAGGCTCTAGTTCGATAGGATCTTGAAGGCTTAAACCTTTAATAGCTTTGAATGCTTTAAGTTCACTTGAAAAAATAAATCTTTTTTTGTCTTGGTAGTAATATAAGGGAATACGTCCTGGCCAGTCTCTTAATATATATATCTTGTTTTTAATGGAGTCATAAATTGCTATAGCAAATAAGGAGTCTATTTTTCTATTATAGACAAAATCTATACCTTCCTTCTCATAAAGTTTAAGAAATACTTCAGTGTCTCCAGAAGAATCAAATTTAACATTTTCCTTAAGTAACTTTTCTTTAAAATCAGCAAAATTATAAAACTCCCCATTAAATATTAATGCAACTTTTTTATCAGAGGAAAAATATGGTTGATCTGACTCTATACTTTCATCATTTCCTGATTTTTTTACCAAGTGTCTTCTCGCGGCAAAAGTTATGTTTTTATTAAGACTTTTAATTGTAATTCCGTCTTCTCCTCTTCTAATTAGTTTAATAGCTTTTTCAGCATCATTTTCACTCACTCCAAATCCTCCAAATAATCCACACATAATTTTAAGAAAGTTAGATACCCAGCTTATCCCTTATCTCCTTTACAATCATTGTTGGTGGTTTGTTATCTGTATTTACTGAAAAGTTACAATTTACCGGATCTTCAAAAGGTATATCAACATCTATTACATTTTTCTTTTCACCTTTTAAAGCAGGCTCATAAAGTTTTTTCTTATCTCTTTTAATTCTTTCCTCCCTAGAGCTTTTAAGATAAATTTCATAATAATTATTAATTTCTTGCCTACAGATTTTTCTATCTTTTTCAAATGGACTTATCACTGCAACTATTGAAGGCACTTTAAAATTATTAAGCCATTTAACTAAATTAATATATCTTTGAGTATTTTTAGATCTTGAAGTTTTATCGTAGCCAAGATTATTTTCATAAAGACTCCTTACTTGGTCACCATCGATGATTACAGCAACTTTGTTCTCAATTTCTTGATATAATAATTTTGATATAGTTGTTTTACCTGCTGCAGATGGACCGATAAGCCAAATGCTGAAACTGTTTTTATTTTGTATCATAACCCCAATTAATATTATCTTTTCTTCCTCTCGCTAGGGTCATTTTAAGATTATAAGTATTTATTAAGTCAGTTTTTTCTAAATAATTAAAATTCTGTCCGTCCGAAATTTTGACTAGAGCCCCAATACCACTGAAACCATGTTTAGTATAAGATCCCATCCAAATTGAGTCACCTTCATTCATTTTAATTTTCTTTAAATTTCCATTTACAAGTACAAAACAAATTAAGCTTCCTTTAGAAACCAGATAATGAGCACAAGTGCTATCAAGAATATCTGTGACAGCTTTTTTAGTTTTATTTTTAACTTTTATAAAATATCCAGTTAGGTCTGGAGATCTTGGAGAACAAGCTATAGAGGCAACTTTATATGACTTAAAATCTCTTATAGTTTTGATGGAGTCTTTATAATCAAAGTAATATTTGCCTACAGGATCTTCTTTAAAAGATCTATCAAAGTAATCATTGGGATTAGAATTTGTAATTCTACAAATTTTGGATATTTCCTTGTTGCTTAAGTTTTTATCTTTATTTCTAAAATAATCTTTAAGTTTTCTTTTACTAATTTTTGTTTTCTTAGATATATAATCTAATGAAAAACCTTTGTTATATATATCTTGATAAAGAAATGATCTGTTAGGATTTTTTAAATTTAGAGTACTTTTTAGAGAATTAAATGAATTCTCATTTAATCTGCTTCCAAACAAGTTTTCTATATTGGATTTGGTTGTATATGATAATATTTTACCAGGACCATCAGAAGCTCTTGAATAGGTATGAAGGCAATACGATGGTTCATAATAATTAGAGCCTACAATCCAATTAGTTTTTGGATCAGGATTAATTCTAAATTTTACCATCGAGTGTTTATTAATTTTTTTTGCAAATCTTGCGTATATGTCGTTTGGACCTAGACTTACTGTAATAGCAGGTTCTAAATGACCATTGTTTAAGACTGGCATTTTATTTTTTGGACAAAGAATATCTATTAACACAGGTGCCACGTATCCTTTAGGTGA
>CACKXA010000006.1 GCA_902604055.1 uncultured Pelagibacteraceae bacterium
AATTTATTTACAGATTTATTATTTAACATTTAAAAACCCTCTTTATTTTTTTTTGATAAATCTATTTTGACAAATGAGAGTTGACTAGTTTCAGAAAAAAGTTTTACTCCTCCATTTTCATCTGTCTTTCCAATGGGTGATCCAGGAGAAAAAATACCGTCTTTCCCTGAAGTAAAAACATCAACACCCTCCTCTATTTCATAACCTTCTGGAAGATATTCTAATAAAGGCCGAGTTCCTCCATTGCCTTTTAAAATTGCTTGTACCGTCTCATCTCCAAAAGTAACTGGGATCCTGCTGTTTAAATCTGTTAAAAGTAAAACTCTTGAAGATAAATAATTTGTTTCCACGACTCTGCCAACTAAATATTCTTTATCAAGTACTGGCATACCTTTTAAAACACCTGACTTAGAACCCCTATTGGTTATGATTGATCTTAAATAGGGACTTTTTTTATCTATTAGCACTTT
Organism: uncultured Pelagibacteraceae bacterium; assembly: GCA_902604055.1. Taxonomy (GTDB): domain Bacteria; phylum Pseudomonadota; class Alphaproteobacteria; order Pelagibacterales; family Pelagibacteraceae; genus Pelagilacustribacter. The sequence continues at coordinate 471 of CACKXA010000006.1, forward strand.
TGAAAGAATCATATTTTCTTTTTTAAGATAAGATTCTTCAGACTCTAAAATTTTTTGTAAATTTTTATTTTGATTTGTTAGATATTCAACATTTAATTCTTTTGTTTTAAAAATTTCTAATTCTTCTTTTAATCTTTCATTTTCTTTTTTTAGGCTCAATAAACCAGTAAGTTCTCCTGATGCTTTAGGAATAAACCTTAATGGAGATGATGCTACTAATGAAAGTCTGTAAATACCATCATTGATAATAGATCTAACTGGTTTCATAAAAGTAAAACCATAAACATCTAGAAAAAAAATAATTGTAGCTATAATGATTAAAGATACTAAAGAAAATTTTTGTGCTGCTCCTCTTTGCAAAAGAGCTGAACGAAACGCTATTCCAAAATCATCTCTACTAGAAGACATTTATCTCTTTAGAAAAATTAATACTCAGATAACATTGTAGAAAACAACTCTTCATTTTCTAAGGCTCTCCCTGTTCCTACTGCTACACATGACAATGGATCATCCGCAATAGTAACTGGTAAACCAGTATCTTGAGATATTAATTTATCAATATTTTTTAAAAGTGCTCCGCCACCAGTAAGGACTAAGCCCATATCGATTAAGTCCGCTGAAAGTTCTGGAGGAGTATTTTCTAAAGCTTCTTTTATTCCACCTAAAATTTGATTTAAAATCGGCATTAATGCTTCACAGGCATCTTTTTCTGTCAATTCGATTTCTTTTGGAGTTCCAGATCTTATATCTCTACCTTTCATTAAAAATGTGTTTGGTGTTGACGGTATGGCTGTTCCAATTTCTTTTTTAATTTTTTCAGCTGTAGAATCTCCAATTAACAAATTTAATTTCTTTCTCATATAATCCATAATTGATCGATCAAGCGCATCACCTGCAACTCTAAGAGATTTAGAATAAACTACTCCCCCTAAAGACATTACGGCTATCTCTGTGGTACCACCACCAATATCAACTACCATTGATCCGGTTGCTTCTGAGATAGGTAATCCTGCTCCAATTGCTGCCGCAATAGGTTCTTCAATTAATTGAACTTTTCTTGCTCCAGCAGCTAACGCAGAGTCTTGAATAGCTTTTCTTTCAACTGGTGTTGAGCCAGTAGGAACGCAAATTAAAATTCTTGGATTAGCAAAAGCATTTTTCTTATGAACTTTTTTGATAAAATGTTTTATCATTTCTTCTGTAACTACGAAGTCAGCAATTACTCCGTCTTTTAGAGGTCTTATTGCCGAAATATTTCCTGGTGTTCTACCTAACATTGTTTTTGCCTCATCTCCAACTGCCAGCACTGATTTTTTTCCTCCATCTTCGATTACAGCAACTACTGAAGGTTCATTTAACACTACACCTTGATCTTTGAGCACTACTAACGTGTTAGCTGTTCCAAGATCTATAGCCATGTCTTGTGACCATAGAGATGATAAGCCAGATAATCCTTTAAACATTTTTTTCTCCTTATATTTGTGCGCTCAAACTTGGGTCTGGCGCTGTTTTTTCTCTTTTAATAATTAATTTATTTAATGCGCTTAAGTAAGCATTGGCAGAAGCTACTAGTGTGTCTGTGTCTGCTGCCTGACCTACTGTAGTTTTTCCTTTTTCTTCTATCCTAACACTTACAGTGGCTTGCGCATCAGTTCCTTCTGTAACTGCATGGACATTATATAATAAAAGTTTTACCTCATGCGGATAAAGTTTTTTAATACATTTAAATATTGCGTCTACTGGTCCATCTCCTGTTTCAGATGCTTTTTTTACATCTCCAAATACCTCTAAAGTCATTTCTGCTTTCTGAGGCTCTCCAGTCCCAGCAAAAACTTTTAAAGATTTTAATTTAATTAGATTATCTTCTGTTACTAAACTATCATCTACGATTGCTGCGATATCTTCATCATAAATATGTTTCTTTTTATCTGCTAAAACTTTAAACTTTCCAAAAGCTGTTTGAATAACATCATCAGTAACTCCTACATATCCAAGGTCATTTAATTTATCTTTAAATGCATGACGGCCCGAGTGTTTTCCCATTACTAAAGAAGTCTTATGAACTCCAACACTTTCTGGTGTCATGATCTCATATGTGTTTCTATTTTTAAGCATACCATCTTGATGAATACCAGATTCATGAGCAAAAGCATTTTTTCCAACTACTGCTTTGTTAAATTGGACTGGAAAACCTGTTGCATTTGAAACTACCTTAGATGCTTTACTTAAAAGTTTAGTATTTATATTTGTAGTAAATGGCATTAAATCATTTCTAGTTCTCATAGCCATTACAACTTCTTCAAGAGCTGCATTTCCCGCTCTCTCTCCAATGCCATTAATAGTACATTCTATCTGTCTTGCGCCAGCACTTACTCCTGCTAAAGAGTTTGCAACTGCTAAACCTAGGTCATTATGGCAATGTGTTGAAAGTATAGCTTTATCCATATTCGGAACTTTATTAATTAGTGTTTCAATAATCTTTTTAAACTCGGAAGGAACGGTGTAGCCTACAGTATCAGGTATATTGATGGTCTTTGCTCCAGACTTAATTGCAAGTTCTACAGTTTTACACATATAGTCCATATCTGTTCGTGTTCCATCTTCACACGACCATTCAACATCATCAGTAAATTTTCTAGCATAAGAAACACTTTCTTTAATAGCCTCTAATACTTCTTCTGGAGATTTGTTTAATTTATGCTTCATATGAAGCGGGCTAGTCGAAATAAATGTATGTATTCTAAAATTTTTTGCGTGTTTTAAAGCATCGTGACAAGCATCAATATCTTTTTTTGTTGCTCTAGCTAAACCTGCAGGAATTGATTTTTTTAAAGTTTTACTAATTTCAGTCACAGCTTCAAAGTCTCCTGGAGAAGCAATCGGAAAACCAGCTTCAATTACATCAACTCCAAGTTCATCAAATACTCTAGAGATTTGAAGTTTTTCCTCTAAACTCATTGATGCGCCAGGAGATTGTTCTCCATCACGCATAGTTGTATCAAAGATTATTATTCTGTTTTTATCTGTCATATACTAAATAAGCATATTACAAGTAAAACGAGAATATGCAAATATTTATACAAAAATCACTTTATTTTTTTGATCAGAATGGGTTAATTCTTGTCTTTGTCGACTAATTTATTTTTACCGATCCAGGGCATCATAGCTCTTAGCTCTTTACCCACTTTTTCGATCGGATGATCAGCTAAATCTTTTCTCATTTTAAGAAAATTTTTTTGTCCCGACTTATGTTCATCCATCCATTGCTTAGTAAATTTACCTGACTGAATATCTTTGAGTACTTCTTTCATTTTTTCTTTTGTCTTATTGTCCACTATCCTTTTACCAGAAACATATTCTCCGTATTCAGCCGTGTTGGATATTGAGTAATTCATGTTTGCGATTCCACCTTCATAAATTAGATCAACAATTAATTTAACTTCGTGTAATGTTTCAAAATAAGCCATTTCAGGCGGGTAGCCAGCTTCAGTTAAGGTTTCAAAACCATTCTTTATAAGTTCAACTAAACCTCCACAAAGTACTGTTTGTTCACCAAACAAATCTGTTTCACATTCGTCTTTAAAAGTTGTTTCTATAATTCCTGCTTTACCTCCACCAACTGCAGATGCATAGGATAAAGCTAAATCTTTTGCTTTTCCTGAACTATCTTTATGAACAGCCATTAGGCAAGGAACGCCTCCTCCTTTTTGATATTCGCTTCTAACAGTATGTCCAGGTCCTTTAGGCGCAACCATGAAAACATCTAAATCTTTTCTTGCATTGATTAAATCAAAGTGAATATTTAAACCGTGAGCAAAAGCTAAACTTGTGCCTTCTTTCATTCTTTGTTCGATATGATTTTTATAAATTTCTGATTGAAGTTCGTCAGGGGTCAACATCATAACTACATCCGCCCAGGCAGCTGCATCGGATAATGACATTACTTTTAATCCTGCGCTCTCAGCTTTTTTTATACTAGAAGAACCTTCTCTTAAAGCTACTACAACTTCTTTTACTCCACTATCTTTTAAATTTAATGCATGTGCATGGCCTTGACTTCCGTAACCAAAAATAGCTACCTTTTTATTTTTTATCAAATCAGCGTTAGTGTCTTTATCATAATAAGTTTTCATAATTGCCCTTAGTTAATTGAATATCTTTGCCCCTTTTGTCATTGCTACTGCACCTGTTCTAGAAGTGCTTATAAGTCCTAATCTTTTTAAATCAAGCGCTAATTTATCAATCTCAGCTCTTAGTGCTGTAACTTGTATTACGAAAGATTTTTTTGTTTTATCTAAAACAATTGGGTTAAATTTTTTACAAATTTTTTTTATTTTTTCTTGTTTCGCTGAATTTGCAAGCATTTTAAATAAAGCAAGTTCTCTAAATAAAATATCTTTTTCTCCTCGTTTGAAGTCTGCAACTTTATGAACAGGGACAAGTTTTTTTAACTGTAAATTTATCTGCTCTATTACTTGTGGTGTTCCCTCAGTTACAATTGTAATTCTTGATATATGTTTCTTTTTATCTACTTCGGCTACCGCTAAAGACTCAATATTATATCCTCTTCCAGAAAATAGACCTACTACTCTTGCAAGTACTCCAGCTTCGTTATCCACCCAAATTACTATTATGTGGCGTTCTAATTTTCCAATTTTTCCTGGAATACTATATGCGGACTTTGATTTAGACATTAAACTAACACCTTTCCTTCGTCCGAGATTTCTTCCTCTTCTTCTGGTCCTAATATCATTTGATTATGGGGTTTTCCTGAAGGTATCATTGGAAAACAATTTTCAGATTTATCTACAACACAATCAAATATCACAGGCCTTTGCACATCAATCATTTCTTTAATCTTTTTGTCCAATTCATCTGGCGTTTTGGCTCTAATTCCAACGCAACCATAAGACTCAGCTAATTTTACAAAATCAGGAAGTGCTGCTGTATAACTTTCTGAGTAATTCTTTTCATGCAAAAGTTCCTGCCATTGTCTTACCATGCCCATATATTCATTATTCAAGATAAATATTTTTATAGGTAACTTGTACTGAACTGCAGTCGACATTTCTTGCATGGTCATTAAGACAGATGCTTCACCAGCTATATCAACTACTAATTTCCCAGGATTTGCTATTTGAACACCAATCGCTGCTGGAAGACCATAACCCATGGTTCCTAGTCCGCCAGAAGTCATCCAACGATTAGGTTTATTAAATTTATAATGTTGAGCTGCCCACATTTGATGCTGACCAACTTCGGTAGTAATAAAAGTATCTTGCCCTTTTGTTAATTCATATAATCTTTGGACAGCATGTTGAGGCTTTATTATTTTATCACTATTAATAAAATTAAGAGATTTTTTTTCCCTCCACTTGTCAATTTGTTCCCACCAATTAGATGTTTTTTGCTTATTAGAATTTGAAAAGTTTTTATTTTTTTCTTTAAATCTTTTAATTAAACTTTTTAAAAGTGTTGAAACATCACTTATTATAGCTAAATCAACTTTAATATTTTTTCCTATTGAAGATGGATCTATATCAACATGTATTTTTTTTGATCCAGGTGAAAACTCGTCAACCTTTCCAGTAATTCTATCATCGAACCTTGCTCCAATATTTATCATTAGATCACAATCGTGCATTGCATTGTTTGCTTCGAAAGTACCATGCATTCCCAACATTCCTAAAAATTGTGGATCATCTCCAGGATAAGCACCTAACCCTTGTAAAGTAGAAGTAATAGGAAAGCCTGTTAGAGAAACTAACTCTCTTAAATATTTACTTGCGTCTGGACCAGAGTTTATAACTCCACCACCTGTATAAAAAATTGGCTTAGATGATTTTTTTATTAAATCAATAAATTTATCTAATTCTTTATTAGATAACTTGTGTGCGGCTCTACCATTAAGTTTTTTCTTTAGAGTATTTTTTGTAAATTTGTATTTACCTTTTTTGAATTGTATATCTTTAGGAATATCAACTAAAACTGGACCTGGCCTTCCTGTAGTGGCAACTTCAAAAGCTAAATGTAAAACTCTAGATAGGTCATTAACATCTTTCACTAACCAATTATGTTTTGTACATGGACGAGTAATACCTGTCGTATCACATTCTTGAAATGCATCTGTTCCAATTAAATGAGTTGGTACCTGTCCTGAAATACATACTAACGGAACAGAGTCCATATAAGCATCTGTCAAAGCTGTTACTGCATTAGTTGCTCCTGGTCCAGAAGTTACAAGTAGCACTCCTGGTTTTCCACTTGATCTAGCATATCCCTCTGCAGCATGACCAGCTCCTTGTTCATGTCGTGCTAAAATATGTTTAATAGATTTATGATTTTTTAATTCGTCATAAATTGGAAGCACTGCACCTCCTGGATAACCAAAAATATATTCGACTTTTTGATCCTCTAATGCTTTAAAAACTATTTCTGCTCCACTAATTAATTTAGGCATAGATACAATCTAGCCTAGAAAAACTTCCCGTCAAGTTTTAGCTTATAACTTTTAATGTTTTTTTTAAAAGTACAGTAAAGTCTTTAGAATAAAGCTTGTTCCAGTTCTTCATATGGCCTCTCGCCCAAGTATTCTGCCTTTTGGCATATTGCCTTGTTTTAATGTTAATGAGTTCTTTACATTTATCCAAATTGATATTTTCCATTAAGTAATCATTTATTTCTCTTACCCCAATCAATTTATTGGCTGAAAGGGACTTGTTTAATTTCAATAAATTAAATTTTTTTACTTCATCGACACAATTTTTACTAAACATTTTTTCAGTTCTAGATGAAATTTTTTTTAATAATTCATCTCTAGGTATATCTATAAAAATTTTATTTATTTCATAACCTGAAAATTCAAATTTTGTGTTTGAAATCCAATCAAATAAAGATTTTTTTGTTTTAATATAAACCTCGTAAGCTCTTTGAGATCTTTGGGAGTCAGTTGATAAAATTTTGTCTTTTGATTTTGGATCAATCTTTATTAGTTCTTTATAAAATTTTTTATACCCCAGATTTTTGAAAAGATTTCTTGTTTTTTTCCTAGTATTCTTATCTATAGCGGGTATTTTACTTATACCTTTAGTTATTGTGTTAAAATATAAACCAGTACCACCAACTATTATTGGAATTTTTTTCTTTTTGTGACAGTTGGCTATCTTTGTTTTAGCTAAATTAAGCCATTCACCTGCGGAAAAATGTTTCTGCACTGATATAAAACCATATAGATGATGTTTAACTTTTTTTACTTCTTGTTTATCAGGTCTTGATGATAAAATTGAAAATTCTTTGTATGCCTGCATGCTGTCAGCATTTATTATTTCTCCGTTCAGCTTTTTAGCTAAATGAATTGCTAACTTTGATTTACCTGATGCAGTAGGGCCTGCTAAGAGAATTATTTGTTTTAACAATTTAATTTATTTTAACACCTAAATATCTTCTTCTATTATTATTATCTATAATAGAAAGTAGTAAATTTTTATCACCTTTTTTAATTGCCTTATCTACAACATCTTTTAAATCTGAAGTTTTGGAAATAGAGGTTTTTTTTGCTTCGATTATAATATCATTTATATTTAATAATCCTTTCAAAGGACTTTTATTAGAAATTTCAGTTATCACCACTCCTTTTGTTATCTTTAGTTTCCTTGAGGAGATATCATCTTTATTTAAATCTCTTACACTAATCTTTAATTTTTCAATTTCTACTTCCTCTGTTTTTTTTTTCTTAGATTTCTTTTCTTTAAACTCTTCAGATGACTCGAGTCTTCCCAGTTTTAATGTTTTTGAAATAAGTTTTTTGTCTCGCCAGATTTTAAGTTTTACATTTTTTCCAACTTTTGTATTAGCAACTACTTTTGGCAAAGTCCTCATCGTATCTATTTTTTTTTCGTCAAATTCTAAAATTATATCACCAGCTTTTATTCCAGCTTTATCTGCAGGGCTTTTTTCTCCGACACTAGCTACAAGAGCTCCTTCGGGAGTTTTAAGTTCTACAGCCTCAGCGATTTCTTTTGTAACTTCTTGAATTCGAACACCTAACCATCCTCTTCTTGTTTCACCAAAATCTATTAGTTGGTCAATCACTTTGGATGCAGCATTTGCTGGAATAGCAAAACCAATTCCTATAGAACCTGATCTGCCTGGAGCAATTATAGCAGTGTTTATTCCAATAACTTTTCCTTTTAAATTAAATAAAGGTCCGCCTGAATTACCTTGATTGATTGATGCATCGGTTTGAATAAAATCATCATACCTAGTCATTCCTATATCTCTATTTCTTGCAGATACTATTCCAGAAGTCACGGTTCCTCCTAATCCAAAAGGGTTACCTATTGCAACTACCCAGTCACCTACTCTTGCTTGGTCTGAGTCGCCAAATCCCACTGGAGAAAATTTATCAGTAGTTTGCATTTTAAGGACAGCAATATCCATGTAAGGATCTGCTCCAATTACTTTTGCCTTATATTCTTTTGAGTTTACTTTCACTAAAATATCATCGGCGCCCGCAATTACATGGTTATTTGTTATTACGGTACCGTTTTCTTTTATAATAAATCCTGAGCCTAAGGATGAAGCTTTTCTTTCTGTTGGTCTCTGAAAATCTTTAAACATTTCCTCAAATGGCGAACCAGGCGGAAATTCAAATGGAAACTGATTAGATGTTGTTTTGACAGTTTGGGTGGTTGAAATATTCACTACAGATGGCATTAACTTCTCCGCTAAATCTGCAAAAGATTCTGGAACTGCTCTAACACTAGTTAAAGGAATAGTATTTAAAATTAAAAATATAAAAAATATCTTCTTGAATAATTTCATTTAACTTTTTATATACCAAATTATTAAAAATCCTATAATCAAGAATGTAACACCAAAAGTTCTTAGTGTATTTGTTGAGGTATTCTTAATTAATTCAAGCATATTTTTAACTCTTGACGGAAAAATGGCAAGCAACAATCCCTCGACAAAAAAAACTAAGCCGATTGCTGTAATTATTTCGCTCATTGACGAGCTAAACTATCTCTTTTTAAGAGCTGGATTAGCAGATTTTCCAAAGAATTTAAAAAATTCACTATCAGGAGATAATACTAAAGATGTTTCGCCACCTATTAGAGCTTTTTCGTAAGCTTGCATGGCTCTATAAAATGCAAAAAATTGGGGGTCTCGGCCAAATGCGTCTGCAAATATTTTATTTCTTTTACCATCTCCCTCACCTTTCATAATCTCAGATTTTTTATTTGCTTCAGCTAATAAAACTGTAACATCTTTGTCTGCAGTCGATCTGATTTTCTGTGCGATCTCTGCTCCCTGAGCTCTAAATTCTTTTGCTTCTCTTTCCCTTTCAGTTTGCATTCTTTTATAAATCGCTTCACTATTCGCTTGAGGTAGGTCAGCTCTTTTAATTCTCACGTCAACTATTTCTATTCCAAAATTCTTAGCTTCATTATTGACATCGTTTTGAATGATTGACATTTGTTTTGTTCTATCAGTAGATAGAAGTGTTGCTAATTCTTGCGTTCCTAATACACCTCTTATTCTTGAATTTATAATTGTAGATAATCTTGATCTGGCAACTCTTTCATTTCCAACTGAAATATAAAATTTTAATGGATCAACAATCTTAAATCTTGCGATAGCATCAACGATCAATCTTTTTTGATCTGCAGCTATAACTTCTTCTGGTGCGTTATCTAAATTTAATATTCTACGGTCCAAATAAACTACGTTTTGAATAAAAGGCAATTTAAAGTTTAGTCCTGCTTTAGTTATGATTTTTTTAGGATCACCAAACTGCAGAACTATTGCCTGGCTAATTTCTTGTACAATAAATAAACATTGAAATAAGGTTACTCCAATAATTATTATAGCTGGAATTAAAAATTTACCTGATCTCATTAATTGCTACTCCCTGATTTTTTAAGTTCTGGTAATGGTAAATACGGTACTACACCAGAGCCTGATTCTTTGTCTATGATTACCTTGTCTATGTCAGCTAAAACTTTTTCCATTGTTTCTAAATACATTCTTTCTTGAGTAACTTGTTTGGCATTTTTATATTCATTGTAAATTGCTAAAAATCTACTTGCTTCACCTTCTGCTTTGGCAACTACCTCTTTTTTATATGCTTCGGCTTGTTGTAAAACCTGTTCTGCTTCACCCCGAGCTCTTGGAATTACATCGTTAGCATAAGCCTCTGCCTCATTTTTTGATCTTTCTCTATCCGCTCTTGCTGCTTGAACATCTCTAAACGCGTCTATAACTTGTGCTGGCGGGTCAGCTTGTTGAGTTTGAACTTGAGTAATCTGAATTCCAGAATTGTATTCATCTAAAATTTGTTGTGTAATTTCCTGAACTTCAACCTCAATATTTGATCTTCCTTCAGTTAAAATTGTTTGGATTTCATTTTTTGCTATAACTTCTCTCATTGCAGTTTCAGATGTTGCTTTAACTGTCTCAACTGGACTTTGAATATTAAATAAGAATTTACCTGCATCTTTGATTACCCAAAAAACTGAGTAATTTATATCAACAATATTTTCGTCCCCAGTTAACATTAAGCTTTCTTCTGGAACATTGCCAACTCCTGATGATCTACCGGTATCACTAGCTGGTCTAAAGCCTACATCAACCCTATTAACTTTTGTAACTTTTGGAGTAAGAACTCTCTCGAAAGGCATTGGAAAATGGTAATGTAAACCTGGTTGTGTTGTGTTAATAAATTTACCAAATCTTAAAACTACTCCTTGTTCATCTGGTAACACTCTGTAAAGACCGCTTGCTATGTAAAGGACTAGTATGATCATAAGACCATAAACTATAGGTTTAGAGCCTCCTGATTTTCCGCCAGAGAATTTGTTTATAGTTTTTTGGAAATTCTTAATCACGTCATCTAAATTCGGAGGTTCTCGTCTTGTGCCTGAACCATTCCCATCAGAGCTTCCTCCAGGTGAAGAACCCCATGGTGACTGATTTTTGAAGATTTTATCTTTAAAACTCATGACACTTTATATAGTGACTTTTTGTACAAAAACAAGTTAAGTAATAGCGATATTATGACCAATATAACAATAAAACTATGAGTCAAAAACCACCTCCAAAGCAGTTTGTTAAAACACCAATTAATGGAACTAAATTTACCTTATTAATTTCAAGTGCCAAAGGTGGGGTAGGTAAATCGACTGTAGCTGTCAATCTAGCTTTTGCTTTACAAAACCTAGGGCTTAAAATTGGAATTTTAGATGCTGATGTTTATGGCCCATCTTTACCTAAATTAATCAATTTAAATGAAAAACCAAAAAGTGAAGATGGTAAAGCTATGAAGCCTGTTGAAAAATTTGAAGCTCAATGTATGTCTATGGGCTTTTTAGTTGATGAACAAACACCAATGATTTGGAGAGGCCCTATGGTTATCAGTGCTATTAAAACTATGACGCAAAAAGTTTTATGGAAAGATAGAGATGTCATCGTAATCGATATGCCTCCTGGCACTGGAGATACTCAATTAACATTCGCACAAGAAGTAAAAGTAGATGGTGCAATAATTGTTTCAACTCCACAAGATTTAGCTTTATTGGACGTTAAAAGAGGAATTCAAATGTTTGATAAGACGGGTGTTAAGATCTTAGGCTTAATAGATAATATGAGTTTCTTTAAAGGAGATGATGGCAAAAAATATAAAATTTTTGGTGAAGGAGGAGTAGAAAAAACTGCAAAAGAATTTAATAAAGAATTCTTAGGTCACCTTCCTTTGCATCAAGATTTAAGAAATTCTGCAGATATTGGAGATCCATTAACCCATTCTCAACCAGATCACGAAGTTTCAAAATTATTTAGTAAAATTGCTGAAAAAATTAAACAATCTTTTCTTTAAATTCAAACGCAGCCATCAATTCATTCCATTCTCTTTTAGAAAGCCCTGAATTTTCATAATTAACTTTTTCACCTTTTACTAGTTGTTGAATTATTTTTTTACCCTTTGACGAAACATGAACAGCACCAACCCTATAATCAAGAAACGCAGCATGAGTTATTGGCACCCATTTTTTCACCGTATCAAGCATTGTCTCTGCATAAACTCTAATTTCATATTGAGCGTGACTATCAGCCCTGAGAAATAAAAAATTTAATAAGTTTAAAAGATCTGTTTTCCAATACCATTGTGTATAAGAATTTAGAGTTAAATTCATTCTAGCCAATTCCCTAGCAAGTCCAGATTTTTTTTCATCTATTATTGTGCCATCAAATTTTTCGTTTAGCATTTTTTCGTAATTATCATAAGTTTTTGTAGCATCATCTTTTAAAATTTTTAAAACTTCATCTGCTTGGTTTCCTGTAATTAACTCTCCTCTTCCTTGACGATTAGAAGTGGACTGGGCAGACAACTGTTCCTTTGCGGGAAGATAAAATTCTTTATCTAATATTGAGTACCTAGCCGAATACTCATTAACGTTAGCTGTTCTATGTCTTATCCATTGACGTGCGATAAATATTGGAAGTTTAACATGATATTTTATCTCACACATTTCAAATGGAGTTGAGTGCCAATGTCTCATTAAATATTTAATTAAACCCTCATCTGTAGAAACTTTTTTAGTTCCCTTTCCATAAGAAACTCTTGCAGATTGAACAATAGAAGTATCGTCGCCCATATAATCAACAACTCTAACAAATCCATGATCTAGGACAGGAAGAGCTTCATAAAGAATTTTTTCTAATTCAGGTGATGTTACCCTTTTAGTCTGATTTTTTTGGGATTGTTGATCTGCAATTTCTTGCTTTTGTTCTGGTGTTAGTTTCATTTTGAATAAACTTATTGAATCTATTTGTAAGAGTTTTATATTAATAGAGTTGGTTTTCCAACTATGACGATAAACGAATTTCGTAATAAACATTACGGACGTGGGGGCAGTACCCACCACCTCCACCATTTACAACTTATGGGGGTGAATTAGGATCGACGGGTGTCTAAAGGCTATTCTTTCGTACGAGATGGTTCCGACGTAACGGGCCAATTTACAAATGCTAACGAAAGTTACGCACTTGCTGCTTAATTAACTTAGTTAATTAAGTTACGGGGTCCGGGGCACCTGGCAACAGAACGCCCCTTTTAAAATATGATAAATGAGTTTTTTATATTCTGCGTTAAAGTCTTAGAAATAATTGGTGATGCAACTGGTATGGGCTATGAATTAGCTAACATTGTTATATTCGTTATTATACAGCCTGGGTTAATACTATTATTTTTTATACTTTGGAGAATGGAGAAAAAGAAGAAAGGTTAACTGCACCTGGCAACAGAACGCCCCTTCCAAAGACTCAAAACTCCCGTTAAACAATAATTTTTAAAAAAGTGGTCACACTGGTGGCACAGTAAGAAAAGAAATTTTAGTGTGCGGGGGAATTTAATGAATAGTTTTATCTTTGCTATCTTGATCTTCAAAAAAATTATAAATATCTAATTCAACCCACTCAATTTCAGGATCATTTGTGTCTTGTGTGATTGTTTTTTTAGTGTACAGGATTTTCTCTTTTTCTTTAGTCATGCTCTCCTTTCTAATTCAACTTGTTTCTTTCGCAGTCCCTATCAATTGTTTGCCAGTCACCTTCCTCGAAAGGTATATTTATATCGTTTAGAACTCTTTTAAGCTTCTCCAACCTGTCTGCACGCCCGTCAATATTTTTCAAAAACATACAAAACCATTTATAGGCAGATTTTTTTAAAAACTTTTTATCAATATTAATCCAATTTTCGAAGTCCATACATTGAGGGGTATTATAAGTATATTCATTATAACTTATCTTTTTTCCATCATCACTCAACGAATCTAACCAGCAACAAATTTGATTTTTTCCCTCATCAATAACTTGATAAGCTTCATAATGATCTGAAAGATCATCTGAATTAAAATCTAATTCTAGTTGTTTCATTTTTTGACTGTTGTTGAAGTTTATGCGTTAAAGAACTTTAACAATTATAAATATATACAATAAATGTGGTCACACTATGATATCTAGTTTTAGATGTCATTTTTAAATGGTATAACTCATTTAAATGAAGAGTTCAAAAGCACAACTTGCCAAAAAAGAATTTCTTGATAAAGGAAATAAATTACCGATTTGTGTAAATGATGGTTGTAATAACACTGTTGTTGTCAGGGAGTGGAAGTATTGGTCTTTTAAATCTGAATGTGGATCTTGCACTGATTGTAGAAAAAGAAAACTTTATAAGATCATACAAGGAGAAAAAATAATTAAAAAGGGAACAAAGAAGACTATAAAAAACGATGTTATAATTCACAAAAAAGATTTCTGTGAAAATAACAACGGACATTTAGGTTTCTCTTGTCCAGTAAAAACTAATCTATGGAGCAACTTTCTTGAAAGTCTTGATCTTGATCATATTGATGGTGATCATATGAATAATAAACCAAAAAATGTCAAAACTTATTGTAAACTATGTCACAATAGGAAATCAAAAGAAACAGGTGATTGGGATTCAAATAAACCATCAAGGAGAAATATAGATATATAATATGAAGTTATTTAAAGAAATTGGAATTAGGGAAAAAAAAGATTTATCTGACGCCAATATTTTAAAGGCGCTAAAAAAACTTGGTAAGTTAGACAAAAAATTTAAAGACCAAGACTTACTTTTAAACCTAATTTCTTCAGAAAATAAAAATATTAGATACTATGCAATTAATAATCTTGCAAAAATTAATAATGAAAAATTACTAAAAAATTTTGAAAAATTTTTGTATCAAGAACCCACTTCTTATGTTCGGAGAGAAATTGCTTCTGCTATAGGTAGATTAAGAAGTAAAAAAGCGATACCTCTGATGAAGAAAATTATCAAGGACAAAGATCCTAATATAATACTTCAAGGCGTAAGAGGATTATTAGTATTTAAAAAAGATAAGGATATTCAAAATATTTTGAAAGGTTTAAAAAATCATCCTAATGAGATAGTACAAAAAGTAATTAATATAGAATTCTTTGATATGAATGAATACTCTTCCAAACACTCGTATTCTCCTGATAATTTAAAAAACTGTATTGCAAATGGAGATGTTATAAAATTATTAAAAAAGGTAGAAAATGAAAGCGTCCATCTTACTTTTACTTCACCTCCGTATTATAATGCAAGAGACTATTCTATTTACAATTCTTATAACTCTTATTTAAAATTTTTATGGAATGCATTTAAAGAAGTGCATAGAGTTACAAAAGAAGGAAGATTTTTTATTCTAAACACATCTCCAATAATAATTCCAAGAACAGGAAGAAAATATTCAAGTATAAGATACCCCATACCATTTGATATACATCACGAAATGATAAAAATGGGTTGGGAATATGTTGACGATATAGTTTGGTTAAAACCTGAACCAAGTGCAAAAAATAGAGTCGCTGGATTTAATTTACATAGAAAACCCTTAGCGTATAAACCAAATTGTGTAACAGAAACTTTGATGGTTTACAGAAAGAAAAGTAATAAATTAATTGACTGGATCTTTAAACAATATTCTCAAGAAGTTGTTAAAAAAAGTAAAATTAAAGATGGTTATGAAACGTCAAATGTCTGGAAAGTTGACCCATCAAGTGACAAAAATCATTCAGCAGTTTTTCCAGTTAGTTTATGTGATCGAGTTATAAACTACTATTCGTTTGAAGGTGATCTTGTTTTTGATCCTTTTGCAGGCAGTGGATCTGTTGGAACATCTGCAATTAAAAACAAACGGTATTTTTTTCTTACAGAATTAAATAAAGATTATTTTAAATTACTTAAACAAAAATTTAACTCTAATTTATTTGATGATGTTAAGATTGGAATTAAAGACTAAAAACTCAATTTTAGTACACGAAGTTTTACTCGAAGTATTTTAAAAAGTGTTTATTTATGTTAATTATAAACTTGTGCCTGGCAACAGAACGCCCCTTAAGTAATAAAAATAGAGGTTGAAATTATGTTTGTAGCGATGAATAGATTTAAAATTGTAAAAGTATTAATCTAAATTTGACTCAACAAATTCCCAGTTAATTAGTTTTTCATAAAAATTTTCTAAATATTCTGGTCTTCTATTTTTATAATCTACATAATAAGAGTGTTCCCACAAATCGCATCCTAAAATTGGTTTCATATTATGAACAAGTGTGTTTTCAGCGTTCGGAGTTTTATTAACTACTAATTTTCCATTATCAATAGATAACCAACACCAGCCAGATCCAAACTGTGTAATACCTGCTTGTATAAATTGTTTCTTAAATTCTTCTACACTTCCAAAGTCAGACACAATTCTATCTTTTAATTTCTTTGGCATAGAGCCGCCTCCGCCTGGTTTCATACATTTCCAAAATAACATATGATTCCAATGTTGACTGGCGTTATTAAAGATACCTGATTTTGATTTATCTTTTGAAGAATGAATTATTATTTCCTCTAAAGTCATTTGAGACATATCCGAACCCTCAATAAATTTATTTAAATTAGTTATGTAAGTTTGGTGATGTTTTCCATAATGAAGATCTAGTGTTTCTTCAGACATGATGGGTGCGAGAGCGCTTTTTAAATAATCTAGATCTGGTAACTTAAATGTCATGTGAAGTTATTACAAAAAATTGATTGATAATGATATCGCAATACTGACGCATTTTTAAAAAATTTTGAACGCCTGGCAACAGAACGCCCCCCAAATAATTTATTCTATTAATTTTAATTCTATATTATTAAAGTTTTTGATTTCAAGAACATTAAAATTTTTGACATTTTCAATTTTACAATCTTTGCCATTAAAATCTTGAAAACAAATATGCCAAGTTTTTACACTAATTTTATTACTTGGCCAAAATTTTAAATCAAAATTATTTTTTTTATTTAAATATTTTATATAATTGTTTAAGGCATTAACTGTTGCCTGCTCATTCTTCATTTTTGTCACTTTTAAAATATAGTTTTTATTACCTGATTTTTCTATAAATTTCATGGCTGCTGTATATTCTGGTTTGGATACGATACGGTCTTGAAAAAACTGTTTAAAAGTTTGCTCGGTAAAATGATTCCCAAAAGTTAATATTACTAGTAAGGAAATTAAAATAATCTTGAATTTATTTTTTATTTCAAAAGCCAGAACAGCTATTACCAAGTTAATTGGAATTAACACAAATATGATATATCTACTGACTAATACAGGTTCAAAAATAATTCCAAAAACGATAGGTAAAAAATAAGATAGAAATATAATTGATAACAGTAGCACAATAATTTCTAAATTTTTTATTTTTTTTAAGTTTGTAGCAATTAGAAAAACAAAAACAAATAAAAATATTAATCCTAACAATCTTGATCCAAAAAAAGACGAAAAATAAAAGTTAGTGAAAAATTTTAAATCTGGATTTGTCATCCAAAAATAGTCATTCGCCCCTCCAACACCAGCTGCAAGTTTAAAACTTTGAAAGTATATTAAAGACGCAAATATCAAAATTATTAAGTTAGATGCAATTAAATGAATATTTTTTTTTTTATACTTAAAAAAATGTAAAATTAAGTAAAGCAAATATGATAGAAAAATAATTATTGCAAATGGATGCAAAGCTACGAGTATTAATGAAATAAAAAAGTAAAGAACATATAGTGCAAAGGTAAATTCACTTTTTTTTAAAATTTTAAGAAAAAGGATTAATGATAAAGATGAAAAAAAAAATAGCGTAGAGTAAACTCTTAATTCTTGTGAATATGAAATTAAAAAAATATTTAAACTTAATAAAAAACTTGTAAATAAATAAGATTTATTTCTTGAGATTATCCAAGATAAATAACTTACTGTAAATATCGATAATGAACTCAAGATAACAGAAAAAAGTCTACCATTTTCAACGGTATAACCAAAAAATGTAAATATAAATTTTAATAAAAAATGATAAGTCGCAATATTTATATCAATCAAATTATTTTGTTTTAAGGTTTCTTGAAATGAAAACTCAGGATTGGCTATATAAAAGCTTATCACTTCATCATACCATAGATCATCAAATGAGTGATTGTAGTATCTTAAGAAAATTCCAAAAAAACATATTAGAAAAAATATGTACTTTTCTTGAAAAAAAATATTTTTCATCAAAATATATATTTGTCAGCTAAGTAAATAAGTATTCCTAAAGCAATACCAAGTAATATCCAATAATAGTTTTCTTTCATCGTGTAATTAGCTTATTTAAATTTGGCTTAAAGTAGTTTGGTCCTTTCATCACTTTTCCATATTCATTATAAATTGGCTTTCCATCTGCTCCTAATTTACTCATGTTTGAATTCTGTACTTCTTGAAAACACTTGTCTAAATTTATTCCAAATGCATGTCCTGCTCCGTAAGTTACATAAAGAATATCAGTTAAGGCATCGGCAACCTCTTTTATATCTTTTTTATCAATTGCTTCCTTGAGTTCTTCAAGTTCCTCATTGATCAAATCGTATCTGAGTGAAGTAATTTTATCATTTGGAAAACCCGCTTTTTCTTTAATTTCTTGACCGAAAGTTTGCATAAATTTTTTAACTTTTTCAAAATTTGTCATATTTCCTCAATAAAGTTTGTCTATATTTAAATTGAGTGTATTATAGGAAGAATCATAAATGAAATATAGAATTGAATCAGATAGTATTGGAAAAATTAAGGTATCTGGTGATAAGTATTGGGGGGCCTCAACAGAGAGATCGAACAAATATTTTAACATTGGAGATTTTATTGTTAGGCCAGTAGTTATTCACTCAATAGCTATTATTAAAAAAGCTGCGGCCATTGTAAACTCTAAAAATAAAGATTTAGACCCTAAAATTAGCAAATATATTATCAAAGCTTCTGAAGAAGTAATGAAAGGGAAGCTAGATAAACATTTCCCTTTAAAGGTTTGGCAAACAGGTTCTGGCACTCAGACAAATATGAACGTAAATGAAGTTATAGCAAACAGAGCCATAGAAATGATGGGTGGTAAAATGGGCTCAAAAAAACCTATTCATCCTAATGATCATGTTAATAAATCACAATCTACAAATGATGTATTCCCTACTGCAATGCACATTGCCATAGCATTAAAGTCAAAAGAAAAACTCTTACCTTGTCTTAAATTATTGGAAAATGAGCTAGAAAAAAAATCCAAAGAGTTTAAAAGCATCGTAAAGGTTGGAAGGACACATTTGCAAGATGCTACCCCACTTACTTTAGGTCAAGAATTTTCTGGTTATCATTCTCAGCTAAAGAAATGTATTTTAAGGATTGAGTCAGCATTAAAAGAAATATTTTATCTAGCACAAGGTGGTACTGCTGTAGGAACGGGTTTAAACACTAGAAAAAATTTTGATAAGAAAATAGTCAAAGAAATTAGCAAAATTACTAAATTACCATTTAAGCCCGCATCTAATAAATTCGCTGCTTTAGCTGCCCATGATGAAATAGTTAATTTTTCAGGCACTCTTAATACAACGGCAGTTTGTCTTATGAAAATAGCAAATGACATCAGATTTCTTGGCTCAGGTCCTAGAGCTGGATATGGAGAATTAATTTTACCATCCAACGAACCTGGGTCTTCTATAATGCCCGGGAAGATTAACCCCACTCAATCAGAAGCTGTTACAATGGTTTGTGTCAAAGTTATTGGTAATCATAATGGTATAACGATGGCTGGCTCTCATGGTCACTTTGAACTAAATGTGTTTAAACCTCTAATTATTCATAATATTCTTCAATCAATTGAAATTATGAGTGACTCAGCTAAAACGTTTGCTTTATATTGTGTAAAAGGGATTAAAGCAGATAAAAAAAGAATTAAAAGTCTTTTAGAGAGCTCTCTCATGATGGTAACAGCACTTGCTCCAAAAATTGGATATGATAAGGCTGCTCAAATAGCAAAAATAGCTCATAAAAAAGGAACAACTTTAAAAGAAGAAGTTATAAACGCAGGATTAGTTGAAGAGAAAGAATACAATAAGATAATGAGCCCTATTAAGATGACCAAACCAAAATAAATTATATAATTTCAATTAAAAAATTTTTAATCTTAGCCGTCTTAAATACGCCTAAAAGACTTTCATTTAATAAAATTTCCTCTACTGACTTTTTAAAATAATTTAAATCTTCTTTTTTTGCATTATAAGTCTTCCCAGCTGAAATATTTTCAAAATTAATTTTATTATTTAAAATATTTATTGACCCAGTAATATTTAAATCTCGTAAATCTACATTGATTTTTTTTCTAATTGAAAATTTTTTTAAAATTTTTTCTTCATCTTTTATATCAATAATACATTTAAAATTTAATCTTGGAAATTCTTCTAATAAAAAACTATCTCCCCTACATTCAATTTTTCCTCCCAATATATCTATATTGCTTAAAAAGGTAAGCCGTCCGTGCTCTAATTCTATTTTTGATTTGAAAGCCTGAGTTATATTTTTGACTTTTATT
Organism: uncultured Pelagibacteraceae bacterium; assembly: GCA_902604055.1. GTDB lineage: Bacteria > Pseudomonadota > Alphaproteobacteria > Pelagibacterales > Pelagibacteraceae > Pelagilacustribacter. Next base: position 20,925 of record CACKXA010000006.1, read on the forward strand.
TTTTTATTCAAGTTTATTTCTATTTGACTATTAAACTTTTTTAATACTTCTCGGTTTTTTAAGATTTCTTTTAAATTTACTTTATCGAATAACTTGCGATTGAATTTATTAATCTCAATGCTTGAGATAATTTCAAAAAAAGGATTGAAAGTTATTAGACTATTTAAAGATAGAGATATGTCATTATTTCTAAAATTTGCTTTCATTATTTCTAGTCTATTGTTTTGAATAACAAAATTTAATTTTAAATAATTTTTTAAAACTATAATCTTAGAAAATCCAGACGCAAAGCCAGCATCAATTTTTTCAAAATCTAATTTTGCTTTTACTCCAGAATTTAAAATTTTAAAACTTATTTTTTTGTTCTTTTCATCACTTTTTAGTTTAAATTTTTTTTTGAAAATAATTCCAGAAATCTTGTTTTTTTTAAAACCGTAATTAGAAAATGCTATATTATTAATTTCAAATATTGAATTATTATTCTTTTTAAAAATTATATCTAAGTCTTGAATATCTATTCTATTTTTTAATTTATTAAAAAAAATAATTATATCTTTTGTATTATCTATATTAAGAACTAATTTATTTTCTTTCATAAAGACTTTTCGAGCCTTAAAATTTTGATAATTATAAATATTTTTTAAATTTAAAAATATTCTTAAATTCTTTGTTTTTAATGAAATAGCTTCATTTTTAATATTAAGATTTGCATTCTTTATAGACAAATTTGGTAATGGGAATACGTCATATTTAATTGAGTCAAATCCTTTAAGTTCCAAATTATAAAAATTGTCTAAGGATTGACTTAAAACGTTAAGCTTTTTTTCGTAATTGATAAATTTTGGTATTAAAAGAAATAAACAAAGTGCAACAAAAAAGATTGAAATTATGTACCTTAAAAAGAAAAAAAAATTAAAAAATTTAGAATACTTGTTGTGAATTCTTTTGTAGAACTTATTAATCATTTTTTATATTTTTATAACTAGTGTATAAATGAAATTTTCAAAATATGAACAATTTAGATAAATTAATCGAAAATTTAAACAAAGAGCAAAAAGAAGCAGTTTTAAGTACTGAGGGACCAAATTTAATTGTAGCTGGGGCTGGTTCAGGTAAAACCAGGGTTCTTACAACAAGATTAATTCATATCATTAATGAAAAGAAGGCTTGGCCAAACCAAATTTTATGTGTGACTTTTACAAACAAAGCAGCAAAAGAAATGCAGAGCAGAGTAATGACTTATATAAAGGGCAGTTCAAATGCAGTTCCATGGTTAGGAACATTTCATTCAATTAGTGTGAAGTTTCTTAGAAGACATGCAGAAGCTTTGGATTACAAAAGTAATTTTACTATTTTAGACACAGAAGATCAAAAAAAGTTAATAAGAAATATAGTAAAAGGTGAGGATTTAGATGCTAAAAAATTTTCACCTCAATTAATCATGTACCATATAGATCAGTGGAAAAACAAAGGACAATTGCCAAAAGATGTTAATATTCAAAAGGGTGGAGCTATTATTAAAGCAGTTCTCAAAGTATATGAAATTTATCAAAAAAAGATGAAAGATTTAAATGCTTTCGATTTTGGAGATTTAATTTTATTTTGTGTAAAACTTTTTGAAGAAAATCAAGACATACGAGAAATTTATCAAAAAAACTTTAAATATATTTTAGTAGATGAGTATCAAGATACTAATTTTATTCAAAATAAGTGGTTAAATTTGCTAGTGAATAATAAGCAAAATATATGCTGTGTAGGTGATGATGATCAATCTATTTACAGCTGGAGAGGAGCTGAAATAAAAAATTTTTTAACTTTTGATAAAATATATAAAAATTGTAAAGTTTTTAAGTTAGAACAAAACTACCGCTCTACAAAAAATATATTAGAAACAGCTTCAGCTTTAATTTCTAACAATTCAAATAGAATGGGAAAGAAATTATGGTCGTCCTCTTCTCAAGGCGAAAAAGTAAAATTAAATTGTTACAAATCTGGAAAAGATGAAGCTCAGGGAATAAGTGACATTATCGAACATAATCTTAAGAAAAAATATTCTCTGAATGAAGTATCAATACTGGTCCGAGCTATTTATCAAACTAGAGAGTTTGAAGAGAGATTTCTACAATTAGGTATTGGATACAGGGTGTTAGGTGGGATTAAGTTTTACGAAAGAGCAGAAATAAAGGATGCAGTTTCTTATTTGAGAATTATAAACCAAAAATTTGACGATTTAGCCCTTGAAAGAGTAATTGGATCTCCAAAAAGAGGTGTAGGAGAAAGTACTTTAAATCAAATTTATCTTTATGGGAGTCAAAATAAACTGTGCTTGGAAGATTCAATTATCAAAATTTTAGAAAAAGGACAATTCAAACCAAAAATTAAAACTGCTTTAAAACAATTAATCAATTTAATTCATAAATGGCGGAAAGATTCTACGAGTATGAAACATTTTGACTTGCTTAAATTAGTTTTAGACGAGTCAGGTTATTCATCAATGTTAAAAGATAAAAAAGATTTAGAAAATGAAAACAGATTAGAAAATTTAAAAGAATTGTTACGAGCCATGCAAGATTATGACAATTTACAAAATTTTTTAGAACATGTTGCTTTAGCTACATCAATAGATCAAAAATGGGAAGGTGCAAAAATAAATTTAATGACTATGCATGCTGCAAAAGGATTAGAATTCGATGTAGTTTTTTTGCCCGGATGGGAAGAAGGTTTGTTTCCACATCAAAAGTCTTTAGAAGAAAAAGGAGACTTCGCTTTAGAGGAAGAAAGAAGACTGGCGTATGTTGGAGTAACAAGGGCCAAAAAAGAAGCCTATTTATCTTTCGCCATGAAGAGGACTTATCACGGAGATTGGATGGATGCTATACCCTCAAGATTTATTAATGAAATTCCTGAAGAAGGCGTTGAAAAAAATGAATTTCAAATAGATAAACCAATTGATGAATTTGATTTTAATCAAGATAATTCATTGGATTTTAATGATGAAGATTACCGTAGTCCTGGATGGAATAGATACAAAAAAAATAAAATGCTCAAATGGAAAAAATAAAAAGACTTAGAAGAATATTTTTAAAATATGGTTTAGATGGATACTGTGTTCCAAAAAATGATGAATTTTTTTGTGAGTATATTCCAGAAAATAAAGATAGATTAAAATTTATCAGCAATTTTACAGGTTCATTCGGTTTTGCTCTGATCTTAAAACATAAAAATTACTTATTTGTTGATGGGAGATACACTTTACAAGCTAAAATCCAAAGCAAAAAATTATTCGAGACTCTTACTTTTCCTAATAAATTTCCATCAGATATTCTTAATAAAAGAGAATTAAAAATTGGTTATGACCCTAAGCTTCATACTAAAAAAAATATAAAAATATTTTTTAATAAAACTAATTGCAAACTAATTCCTATCGAAGATAATTTAATTGATAGAATATGGAATAGAAACAAAAAAGATAATGTAAAAAAGTTTTATGTACTTCCTAAAAAAGTAGCTGGCCTTAGTCATAGTTTAAAAATAAAAAAATTAGTATATCAATTGAGATCACAAAAAAGAAACTTTCAATTAATTACTTCAAGCGAGAATATTGCATGGCTATTAAACATAAGGGGCAATGACTCTAAATTTACGCCAGTACCTAATGCTTTGTTAACTATAGATACTTTAAAGAAAATTTATTTGTTTTGTAATTTAAAAAAAATTAACCTTTCATTTAAAAAGAAATTTAATCATATTAAATTTGTTGATATTAAAGATATAGATATTTATCTAAAGAGAATAAAAAATAAAAAAATTCTTTTAGATGTAGATACATGTTCTTTGCATTTTGAAAATATTTTAAAAAAAAATAATGAAATTATATCTTCCTCTGATCCAGTCAATTTTTTAAAATCAATCAAATCAAAAGTAGAAATTAAAAATACAATTATATCTCATATTTATGATGGAGTAGCGCTCACAAAATTTTTATTTTGGGTAAAGAAGAACTATATAAATCAAAACATTAATGAAATAAGTGCTCAAAATAAACTATTAAAATTTAGAAAAAAAAATAAAAATTTTAAATTTTTGAGTTTTCCTACAATATCTGGTTCGGGGCCTAATGCTTCAATTATTCATTATAAAGCATCAAAAAAAAGCAACAGAAAGTTAAGGAAAGGAGACATTTATTTAGTAGATTCTGGTGGTCAGTATAATTACGGGACTACTGATGTTACTCGAACTATTTCCTTAAAAAATAATAATCCTAAAATTAGAAATATTTTTACCAGAGTTTTAAAAGGACATATTGCAGTATCAAGTTTTAAGATTAAAAAAAATACTAACGGAGCTAAAATAGATATTGTTGCTCGTAAATCATTAAAAGAAATTAATTTAGACTACCCTCACGGAACTGGTCATGGAGTAGGATATTTTTTAAATGTACATGAAGGCCCACAGGCAATATCCAAATATAACAAGATCATCTTTAAGGAAGGAATGATAGTTTCAAATGAACCTGGGTATTACAAAAATGGCAAATTTGGAATTAGAATTGAAAATCTACTTAATGTAGTAAAAATAAAAAAAAAACTTTTTTTCAAAAATTTAACAATGGCTCCAATTGACAAGTCTCTTATTAATAAAAAAATTCTTAGTAAAAATGAAATTGATTGGCTAAACAATTATCATAAAAATGTTTTTTTTAAACTTAAAAAGTATATGAACAAATCTGAGTTAATTAATTTAAGACAAGCTTGTTCAAAGTTCTAATATTTTATACCACTCATTTTCTTTAAGTATTTTTATATTTAAATTTTTTGCCGTTTCAATTTTTTTTCTGGTAGGTTTTGAGTCACCTATCACCAAAATATCTAATTTTTTTGAAATAGTGCTTAAAACCTTTCCTCCATTGTTTTCAACGAGAGACTTGGCTTCAGATCTACTCATTCTCTTAAAGCCACCTGTAAACATAATATTTTTACTAGAAAACTTGCCTTTTTTATTTTGAATTTTGAAATCTTCAATTTTAAGATTTTTTACTAATTCATTTGTTATCGTATTATTGATATCGTTTGAAAAAAAATTATTAATTGACTCAATTTGAGTTTGGCCGATACCATCTAAATCAATAAGATTTCTCAAGATTTCATCTCTTTTTTTCTTATCAAACAAACGAGAAAATTCTTTAATAGATTTAAAAAAACTTGCTAATATTTTTGCATTTTCCTGTCCGATGTGTCTTATGCCTAATGAAAAAATAAACCTATCTAATTTGATTATTCTTGAATTTTCAATGGCATTTTTTAGATTTTGAATTGAGGTAGTTCCCCATCCTTCAAGTTTTTCAATTTTATTATAATTAATAGAAAAAATATCAGAGGGTTTTCTAATTAGCTTTAGTTGCCAAAATTTGTCTACGACTTTTTTCCCTAGCCCCTCAATATCGAAGGCATCTTTGGATACAATATGTTTTAATTTTTCTCTAGCAGTAAAATCACATTCATAACCTTTTAAACACCTTCTTACAGCATCTTCTTTGTTAGTTGATTTACTTTTTTCTTTATATGTAATTGAACCACATAAACATTTTTCAGGAAAAATATATTTTTTACTATCTTGTGGTCTCTTAGATAAGTCTACTGCAATAACCTGGGGGATAACGTCTCCTGCCCTTTGAATCTGAATTGTATCTCCTACTCTTATATCTTTTCTACCAATTTCATCTTCGTTATGTAGAGTGGCATTTGAAACTACAACTCCACCAACTGTGACTGGATCCACTTTTGCTACAGGAGTAATTGCGCCAGTGCGTCCAACTTGTATCGTTATCTTATTTATTTTTGTGATGGCCTTTTCAGCTGAAAACTTATACGCAATAGCCCACCTTGGTGAATTAGAAGTGCTTCCTAACCTAGACTGTAAACTTAAATTATTAACTTTAAAAACTATTCCATCAATATCGTAATCCAAAGAAGAACGTATAGAATCTAAATATGAATGCTGTGTCTGAATCTCTTCTAAATTTTTCACTGTTTTAATTAATGAATTTGTGGAAAATCCCCATTCTTTTATTTTTTTTAAAAACTCTGATTGAGTTTTAAAAACCTTTGGGTCAACAGCGCCAATCCCATAGGCAAAATATTTTAAAGGTATTTTGGCCGTTTCTCTTGAATTTTTTTGCCTTAACGAACCACCAGCGGCATTTCTTGGATTTGCAAAACTTTCTTTTAAGCTTTTAAAATCTTCTTTTCCAATATAAATCTCCCCTCTGATTTCTAAAAGCGATGGAACATTTCTATTTTTTATTTTTTTTGGAATTGATTTGATTGTTTTAAGATTTTCCAAAATATCTTCCCCTACTAGCCCATCTCCTCTAGAAAGACCTTTAATAAGCAATCCATCTTTATAGATAAGACTAGCAGATATTCCATCAATTTTTGGTTCAGATGAAAATTCAATATCTTCATCTTTTATATTTAAAAAATTTTTTATCTTATTAATAAAATCGTTAATATCACTTTTATCAAATGCATTTGATAAAGATAACATAGGTATTATATGTTTAATCTTTTTAAATTTGTTAGATGGAGTAGCCCCGATTATTTTTTCACTTAACTTAAGTTTTCCCAACAGATTATTTTTTTTTTCTAATTCTAAAATTTCTTTCTTTAACTGATCATATTCTGAGTCTGAAATAGAAGGTCTATCTTTGGCAAAATATAATTTATTGTGTTTTTTTAAAAGATTTATTTTCTTTTTGTAATTATCTAAGATTTTTTTTTTTTGATCCATTTAAATTATCTAATTTTCTTTAGAATTTTTCTAAAAAAATTATCATCTTTTTTCACTTCAACTTTTTTAATTTCATAGTCTTTGTTTAAGATCTTATAAGTTTGCTCAAACCATTGACTAGAGTTGTAGTTGTACCCTAAAATTTTTGCATATTTTTTTGCTTCTCCCTCCAGACCTAGATAAAAGTTAATTTCTACTAAGCGATGAAGAGCTTCTTCGATGAAAACTGTTTTTTCATAATCCTCTATTATAATTTTAAGTCTATTAATTGCTGGAACCCATTTTTGCACTGAAATGTAATATTTGGCTATGAATAATTCTTTAGCAGCTAATTGATTTTGAATTAAATCTTTCTTAAATTTTAAATCTAAAGCATAATCTGAATTTGGATATTTTCTTAAAAAAAAATCAATTTTTTTGTCAGCTTCAATTAGAGGTTTAAGATCTTTTTTTTCATCAGTAATTTGTTCAAAATGAATTATAGCAATTAGATAATGCGCATACATTATATTTTTGTCTGCAGGGTATTTTCGCAAGTATCTATTTAAATTTTCTAAAGCTTCTGTGTAAAAATTTATTCCATATAAAGCGTAACTGGACATCACTGCAGATCTAGCAGAGTACTCAACTATTTTAAAATTTAGTTCAGCCTCTGAGAATTTTTTTTCTGCAAAAAAATAATCTCCTTTTTCAAAAGCATTTAACCCCTCTTGATATAATTTATATGGATCAGCTTGATCTTTAGGATTGTATTCAAAATCTTTATTTTTTGAACAAGAGAGCAAGCAAAATATTAAGACAAAAATTAAGATAAATTTTTGATACATTTTAAATTCATATCAAATAAATTATATTTGGTAAAATTATGTTTTATTATATGCTGGCTGATGGGCTTTTTTTTAATAATTCTTTAATTTGATTATTTTTTTTTACCATATTTCCACTTTCTAACGTCCAATTTGAATTGTCGGAAAAAAATTTAACTAAAAGTTTATTTGTTAGTGCATGACCTCCTTGAGAAGTTTTTATATGTCCAAATATTCTATTTCCTGACAACATTAAATCTCCCAAACAATCTAATATTTTATGATATACAAATTCGTGTCTATTCCTTAAACCATCATCGTTTAATATTTCTTTTCCTTTTACAATTACTGCATTTTCAAGTGAACCACCTTTAGCTAACCCTTGGCTTTTTATAAAATCAATATCTTCGTAAAGGCAAAAAGTTCTTGAATTGTATATATTATATAGATCGGTTTCACTTAGCTTAAATTCTTTTCTTCTTGTTCTAATTAATGGATTGCTGTAAACAATTTCAAAATCAACAACTAAATCGTTATCTAAAGGTTCTATTGACATAAATTTATTTCCGTCTCGAATTTCCACTTTTTTTAATACTTTAATAAATTTTCTTGGTTCCTTTTGTTCCTTAATTCCTACTGATCTAATAGCATCAACAAATTCAGATGCAGAACCATCTAAAATTGGCACTTCAGAAGCGTCGATCTCTACTAAAGCATTATCTATACCTTCACCAAAAAAAGCTGCCATTAAGTGTTCTACAGTGGAAACTGTAGTTCCATTATTGTTTTTAATTTTTGTGCAAAGAATTGGTTCAACTACGTTTTGATAATTTGCCTCAATAAGATTTGATTGATCTATATCTGTTCTACAAAACTTTATTCCGAAATTTTCATCAGCAGGTTTTACTATTAAATTTACGGTTACTCCGTTGTGCAACCCAACTCCGTTAAGTTTTATAACATCGTTAATGGTTTTTTGATTAAAACTTTGCATTCGAAATTGTATACAGAATAGAATAGTTACTTTTAAAACAAAAATTGTTTCCAAAAAAAACAAATATCATCCAAATAAAGACTTAAAAATCCTTGTAATTAGAGAGTTTTTTATTTGGGTTACAGGTATAGCCTCCTTTTTCCATCCAAAAAAAGATAAGTTAGCAGCTCTCATAGTTGTCTCTTCATTTAAAAAGTCTTCATGCAAACTAATTTCAAAATAGCGTTTCTCATTAAGAGAAGAAAAAAAATCATCTTTAAAGTTAGCGATTATTTGTTTGTCGTCTATACCTAAGTAAATTTTACAATTTTTCTTTTTAAATGAAAATATATTAATATTTTTATTAAAAATAATCTTAATAATTTCTTCTATTCTTGCTTTTGCAATATCTTTAATTAGTTTTTTTTCTATTTTTTTGAAGCGTCCTTCAGGAAAACAATTTTCACTAAATACTTCGTTTTCTTTTAAATTTCTTCCTACTTTCTCATCTAATATCTTATTAATAACTTCTTTATTTATAGAACAAACTTTTTGAATATCTTGTAAAATTATATTCGTACCAAAATCAAAATATTCAATAAATTTTAGAGATGACTGATCAAAAAAAATTATAGAGGAATTATCTTTATTAATCTTTATTTTAAAAAACGTTTCTAAATTATCATTTTGTTCAATAAGTTGAGTTCCCTCTATAAATTTTTTGATAAGAATTTTTTTTATATTCAAATTATTTTTATAAAAAATTTGTTTAATATTTTTTAAATCGCTATTTTGAATCAAAAGAAACGAAAGTTCATGGTTATAGAAATCTCCAAATAATCCTATAGGTAAGGTTTGAAGATGAACACCGTCTAAGATACTCTTAGAGTTAAAGATGTGTAAAATAGTTTTTTCATCTTCATTTTCAATTATTGTAGATTTTAGTGAGTTTAAAATATAAGAAATATTTTCTTTTAATACCTGAGAACCGTTTAATTTTTTTGACCCTGAAATACTATTACATGAAAATTTAAAACTACCTAAAATTAGTATTACATCTTCAAAAACATGATTAAGTTTACTTTCAATTATTTTGATATTTTTCTTTATCTCTTCTTGAGCTTGAGAAATATTTATTATTTTATAACTGTTAATTGTATTATGAATAGCTGTAACTTTTTCAATTACAGAAAAACTTTGACCATCTGTAATTCCTATAGCTGTAAATACATATTCACTATCATTTATTTCAACAAATAAAGTTGGTGAATTTAATTTCATAAATTAATTTAAAATAAGCTGATCTTTAATTCTATAATCAAATATTTTATATTTTTTAAATTGAGTATTATCCATAAAATTAATAAAATTATTTAAACTAAATAAATAATTATTTGCTGGTAATTTAATTATTTTCCCATTATTTAAAATTAAATCCCACCTTCCTGTTTCAAAAAAATAGAATGATTTTATCATCTTGATTGGAAAATTTACATTTTGAAGATCTAAATATAAAGTATAGAAATCTTTACCATTTCCAAAAACATTGGGTAAATCCTGGTATATATCAATATTAAAAAAATCTATTAAATTTCCTTTGCTAGAAATATAAAACTTTTTTTTTTTATCTATTAAAATTGCAATTGGTTGTTTTTCTTTAATTTCTAACTTAATAGTATTTGGATAAATTTTTTTTATACTAAAACTTTCAATAAAGGAATCTTCGTTTAAAATTTTCGTAATTTTATCAGAGTTTAAATTGAATAAATTTTCATTGTACAAATAGCTTAATTTTTCATTTATGGTCTGATCGTTTAAAATAACATTATTTTCAATTATAATTTTTTTTATATTAAAATTTGAATTAATTTTTATGTCAAATTTCGGATTATAAGAAGTTAAGGTAACAAAAAGCGTAAACAACCCGAATATTGTTTTTTTCATTTGTTAATGCTTGCACTTAATAATATTTTTTCAACTAAATTTTCAAAAGATATACCTTTGTAATAAGCTATTTCTGGAACCAATGATAAACTAGTCATTCCTGGCTGTGTATTAATTTCTAAAAGATAAAACTTATTTTTAAATAATTTAAAATCTGATCTAGTAACTCCTTTGCAACCAATTACTTTATGGGCTTTTTTTGCTATCTTAAGCACTTCTTTATATTGTCTCTTTGTTAAATTAGCAGGCATTATATGTTTTGTTTTTGCTGCTTTTGAGTATTTTGCTTTATAGTCATAAAATTTTCTTTTGGGTTTAAGTTCAATTGCACCTATAGAGGCGCCATTAATTACAGCAACCTGAATTTCTTGTCCGGCTACAAAGGGTTCATAAATAAGTTCTAAATATTTTTTAAATAGAGATTTGGTAGCTTTAGTCAATGTTGAAATATTTTTGCATATATTGACGCCTAGACTAGAGCCTTCGTTCGCAGGTTTAACAACAATCGGAAAGCTAATTTTTTTTTTTTTTATTAGTTCTAATAATCTTGTTTTTTTAAAATTATTTTTAGTAAAAACAAAATATCTCGGTGATCGTATTTTATTTTTTTTAAAGATTTCTTTTGAAATTATTTTGTTCATTGCTTTATATGAGCTTATTACTCCTGAATGAGTATAAGGAATTCTTAAACATTCAAAATAAGTCTGAGCAACACCGTCTTCACCATTTTTTCCATGAAGGGCATTAAAAATAATATCTATTTTATCTTTATCAATTGAACTGTAAGATTTTTTTTTTGGATCAAAAGTTGATATTTTTTTATAGCCAATTTTCTTTAAAGCTTTGACACAGGCTTTGCCACTATCTAGACTAACTTTTCTCTCCCCAGAAGTGCCTCCAAGAACAACTAAAATTTTTTTATTTTTCATTTCCAATTATTTTAATCTCTAGCTCAAGACTCTCTCCAGTTTTTATTTTTACTTCTTTTTTTACTTGATAGATTAGTTTTTCTATATCTGAAGATTTGGCTTTTCCTTTATTAACAAAAAAATTACAATGTTTTTCAGAAATTTTTGCGTCTCCAATATAAAGTTTATCACATCCAGACTCTTTTATTAGCATCCATGCCTTTTTACCATTTACGTTTTTAAAGGTACTTCCACCTGTTTTAATTTGGCTTGGCTGTGTTTCCTTTTTTTTTTGCATAAGATCATTTTGTTTTTTTTCAATCAAATCTTTGGATTTTTGTTTCCCTTTTAATTTTGCAGATAAAATGATGTAATCCTTAGGTAAATTAGTCCCTCTGTAATAAAATTTGATTTCATCACTATTAATTTCTTTTTCAAGACCTAAATTATTAATGATCTTAATTGATGAAATAATTTTAGACATATCAACTCCATAACACCCGCTATTCATAATAACTGCCCCTCCTATAGAACCAGGAATACAAGATAAGAACTCCATTCCACCAATTTCATTTTTTTTTGCAAAATCAGAAACTCTTTTATCTAATGCTGCTGCTCCAACTTCAATTACATCTTTTTCAACTAATTTCATTTCTGCAAATTTTGAACCAAGCTTAATTACTGCGCCATCTACACCAGAGTCTCTAATCAATGTATTTGAACCGGCACCTAAAATATGAAACTTAAATTCATTTTTTTTTACTTCTGTAAGGAAATGTTTTAGTTGATCTTTGTTTTCGGGTCTAAAAAAAATTTCAGCTGGGCCTCCTAGATTAAACCAGCTATATTTTGATAGTTTTTCTTTAATGTATAGATTTTTACCAAATATGTTTTGTAGAGATTTTATGTTTAAACTCATAAGCTTTTTTTTAATTCTCTCATCCATTGGGAAATCGATCCTGCTCCCATACCAATTATAACCTCGTCATTTATTAAATTCTTCCTAAAGTATTGTGAGAGTTCCTCCTGGTTTTTCACAAGAATTACCTGAGTATTAGACTCTTTGGCTATCATTTTTGCAAAATTATGGAGGTTAAAATTTAAATTTTTCTTTTCTCCAGCTGCATAAATAGGACAAACTAAAACTAAATCTGACTTAATAAAAGATTTAGAAAAATCTTTTTTTAAAGACATGATTCTTGAATATCTATGTGGTTCAAAAACTGTGATAATTTTTCTATTATTATAAACTTTTTTAACTCCATTTAAAATTGAATTAATTTCTGTTGGATGGTGTGCATAGTCATCAAAAAATTCATTTTTATTTTTTTTAAATATTTTAGTCATTCTTCTTTGAACTCCCGAAAAATTTTTTAAAGCTTTTTTAATAGTATCAATTTTAACTCCAAGATTTAAACATACTGCTACTGCTGCTGCTGCGTTTAAAATATTATGTTCTCCTATTAACTTAAGGTTGATGTTTTTAATAATTGTTTTATTTTTATTGGAGTTTTTATAATGCAAATCAAATGTTGAGTAATCAATACTGTATCTAGAATTACTAATCATATAATTTGCTTTTTTGTTAAATCCATACGTAAAAATATTTTTATTTTTTAATTTAGGTAAAATTTTTTCAATATTCTTATTATCTATACAAATTAAAGATTTTCCAATTGGAGGAGTTTTGTTTATAAATTCTATAAAAGCATTTTCTAAATTTTTATAGTTTTTGTAAAAGTCTATATGTTCAAAATCTATATTTGTTACTATTGAATAATTAATCGGAAGTTTTAAAAAGCTACCATCTGACTCGTCTGCCTCCAAAATTGCCCAATCTCCTTTTCCTAATTTAGCATTACTATTAAAAGAATTAATAACTCCTCCATTGATAATGGTTGGATCTAATTTTTGATCAGACAAAATTTTAGCTACTAAAGATGTGGTAGTAGTTTTTCCATGAGATCCAGTAATAATGATATTTTTTTTAAGCGAAACTACGTTAGCTAATACTTCGGCTCTTGAATAAATTGGTATCTTTTTTTTTTTTGCTTGTTTAATCTCTATGTTGTTGTTTTTTATTGCTGATGATTTAACTACAATAGTTGCTTTATTAATGTTTTTTTGCGCATGTCCAATAAATACACTTATGCCAGCCTTAGAACAATTTGAAGTACTTTTATTTTTATTTTGGTCACTACCTTGAATCTTAAACCCCATATTTTTCATTACTTGGGCTAAGCCACTCATTCCTATCCCTCCTATTCCTATGAAGTGAATAATTTCTTTTTGACCTATTCTAATATTTTTCATTTAAAATTTTTGCTATCTCTTTGTCTATATTTTCATATACTGATTTGTCAGAATATTGTCTTTGTTTATTAATCACCTGGTTTAATAAACTTTTTTCTTTACTAATTCTGCTAATTAATCCAAATAACTCAGTTTTGATATCCTCCTCTTTAATCAGGTATCCATAATTGTGTTTTTTGTAATAAATAGCATTTTTTAGTTGGTGATTGTCAGCCGATGAAGGTAACGGAATAGAAATAAAAGGTACTTTTACATTAATCAATTCAGCAAGCATTGAGGAACCAGATCTCGTTATTGCTAAATTAGCTTTTTGGAAATAATCCATGATATTGCTTTTAAAATTAAAAATTTCAAAATTGATGTTTAAATTTTTATAATAGGAGTTGAGAAACTCATTTTGATCTGGCAAACACTGCTGATAAATTTTAAAGTCGATATTAGCATCAACACACTTTTTAAAAATTTTAGGTAGTTCCTCTGCAAAAATCTTTGCAGCCTGACTACCGCCTAAAATCAAAATTTTTAATTTTTTGTCATCTAATTTATGAAATTGTTCTAATTTAGCATTAAGTATTTCCTTACGAATTATATTGCCAATTTCTATAACATTTTCTTTATATTTTTGGGAAACTCCTTCTAAATCCTTGCAGGAAACAAAAACTTTTTCTGCGAAAGGGGTTAGATACTTATTAGCCTTACCCATGAATAAATTATTTTCATAAATTATGAATGGAACTCTAAGTATTTTAGCGGCTATACATACCGGAAAAGATGAATAGCCACCCATTCCAAAAATTAAATTTGGTCTATTAAATAAAAGAAAAATAAATGATCTTGTTAATGCATAAATTATCATCGTTATAGAGAATATTAATTGAAAAAAATCTTTTTTAAAAATCGTTGATGAAGAAATTATTGAAACTTTTATATCTTGATAATCTTTCAAATATTTATACCCTCTTCTATCTGAAATTATTTCAACATTAATATTTTTGTCTTTAAAGTGTTTTGCTAAACTGTAAGCAGGAAAAATATGTCCTCCTGTACCTCCTGTTGCTATTACTATCTTTTTGACATTATTATTCATCTATATCTAATTTAATTTTTGTATAATTTAAAATAACTCCAGCTAGAACCGCACTTCCAATCAATGATGAGCCGCCGTAACTCAAAAAAGGCAAGGTCATACCAGTCGTTGGTAGTAAACTTGTGTTAACACCTACATGAATAAATGTTTGAAAAATAAGAAGTGAGGCTAGACCGCATAAAGACAACTTAATAAGTTCATCATTTTTAACTATGCAATTTTTTATTATTCTAAAAGCAATATAAAGAAAAATAGTTATTATCAAAATAGATACTGTAGAACCATATTCCTCAGAAATAATTGCAATTATATAATCTGTATGTTGTTCAGGAACATTATCCTTAAGTATTCCTTCTCCCATACCTTGACCCTTTAAACCTCCCTGTTTAATAGCATCCAAAGCTTTAGTAGATTGAAAATTATCTCCTTTTGTTGGATCTAAAAATGTCACTAAACGATTAATAACATAACCAAATTTTTCAGGCATTATAAATAAAAGACTTGCTAATGAGACTAAAAAAATAATAAAAAAAACTAAAATATATAAAAAACTCACTCCTGATACAAAAACTGTTGCAATCCAAGTTCCAATTAATAAGATTGATTGTCCTAAGTCTGGTTGACCAATTAAAAGAATTATAACCGAAGCTAATAATAAAAAGCTTAATAAGTATCTTAATTGAGAACTTTTGAGTTTTTCTAAAGTTAAAACTTTTACTGTTGTTAAAATAAAAAAAGGCTTTAAAAGTTCAATTGGTTGTAATCTGAATAAATAGAAATCTAACCATCTTTTAGCACCTTTTACTTCTATTCCAATTATTGGAACTAAAACTAATAATAAAAAAGATATGATAAAAAGTGGTATAACTGCTCTTTTTAATAAAGTTGTCTCAATAGCAGAAATAACTAACATTATAAATAAAGCTAAAAATGTAAATACTAAATGTTTAGTAAAAAAAAAATAATACGTTTTATTTAACCGTTCACCAGCTAAAGATGAAGTGGACGAAAATGAGAAGAAAAGACCTAAAAAAAATAAAATAAAGAAACAAATTAATATATTTTTATCAATATTTCTCCAATAATCATGAAACTCAAATCTAAATAAATTTTTTAGCATATATTTTACTTAATTTCTTAAATTCATTTCCACGATCTTCAAAATTTTTAAACTGATCAAAAGAAGCTGCTCCCGGACTAAATAGAATCGTACTATCAAGATTTTTTATTAATCTACTATCTTTTAATGCGCTTATTGTTGCGTTTTTTAAGTTTTTAGATACTGAGAATTTAACTTTATTTTTTAATTGTTTTTTAAAAAAACTAATATTTTTTCCAATTATATAGGACTTAATAACATTCTCTTTTACATCTTTTAAATTTATCTTATCTTTATATTTTGGTAAACCTCCTAGTATCCAAAATATATTTTTTTTTCCCATCAATGCAGACTTAGAAGATTGTAGGCTTGTTGCTTTTGAGTCATTTATAAAAACTATATTCTTTTTTTTATAAAAAATTTCATACCTATGAGGCAATCCGACAAAAGAGTTCATGGATTTAATAAATGATTTTTGATTAATCTTTAATGATTTTGCTAATGTAAATGCAAAAATCATATTTTCATCATTTGTACTTGATTTTAAATAAAAGTTTCTAATTTTAAATTTTATTTTATGGTATTCCTTAATTTTAGTAGATATTAATTTGCTTCGGTATTTTTTTTTTCTAAAAATCTTTTTAAAACCATCGTTTAGCAAGGCAAAATTATGTGTATTTTGTAAATTAAATATTTTTAATTTAGAGGACATATATGCATTAAAAGATCCATGCCAATCTAAATGATCGTTAGTAACGTTAAGCAATATTGCATAATTAGGGTGAATAAATCTTGAATGAGAAAGCTGGAAAGAAGAAGTTTCTATCACTAAAAAAATATTTTTTTTTATTTCTAGATCAAGAACTGGGGTTCCGATGTTTCCACCTAATTGAACTTGAAACTTATTTTTTTTAAGTAAGTGATAAATAATCTTACAAGTAGTAGATTTGCCATTAGATCCCGTTACTACAATAGATTTAAAGTTTGAGTTACTCAAATATAATAAATCTATATCTGTTATAATCTTATTTTTGTATTTTTTTAAGTCTTTTTTAAATTTTGCTTTTTTTAAGCTCACTCCTGGACTTAAAACAATATAATCAACTTGTTCAATACTTCTTTTAAGGTTTACAATTTTTTTTAACCTATGTTTTTTTCTTAAATTTATATTATCATCCCAAATATAAAAATTGCTGATTTTTTTTTTTTTAAAAAACCTAATTACTGATTCACCTGTAGAACCTAGTCCATATATCAAGAAAGAAAATCTTTTTAAATTTATTGTATCAGACATTCGCTAACGTAATTTTAACGTTGCTAAACCAATTAAGGCTAGTATTATTGCAATAATCCAAAAACGAATTACTATTGTAGACTCTGCCCAGCCTTTTTGTTCAAAATGATGATGTATGGGTGCCATTCTAAAAATTCTTTTACCTGTGAGTTTAAATGAAATTACTTGAACTATCACAGATACAGTTTCTAGCACGAACAAACCTCCTATAATGGCAAGCACAATTTCATGTTTGGCAATTATTGCGACTGCGGCTAACGAGCCGCCTAAAGATAAAGATCCAGTATCTCCCATAAATATTTTAGCTGGCGGTGCATTATACCAGAGAAAGCCCAGACAAGATCCTACGATGGACCCACAAAATATTGATAGCTCTCCAACGTCGGGTATGTATTGCAATTGAAGGTATTCAGAAAAAATCGTATTACCAACAACGTACGAAATAAGAGTAAAAGATAGAGCGACTAACATTACTGGCACGGTTGCTAATCCATCTAGCCCGTCAGTCAAATTTACAGCATTTGAAGATCCAATTATTACAAATAAACCAAAAGGAATAAAAAACAAACCCATTTGCCAAATTAAATTTTTAAAAAAAGGGAAATAAAGATTGTATAAATATTCATGATCTGAGAATTTAATCAGGATAACCAAAGCTAAAGCGCTAATAATCAATTGCCCAAGAAACTTTAATTTAGAATTAAGTCCTCTAGAATTTTTAAATTTTATCTTTAGTAGGTCGTCAATAAAACCTAGTGTTCCTAAACTTAAAGAAACAAATATTAATGTCCAAATATAGATATTATTTAAGTCTGCCCATAATAGTGTACTAGTTAATATACCAATAATAATAATTACTCCACCCATTGTAGGCGTTCCTGATTTTTTAATTATGTGGTCAATAGGGCCGTCTTGTCTAATTGGACCAGAAATCATTTTTTCAGAAAAAATTTTGATAAGAGGACCACCAATTAAAAAAACTACAATCAAAGATGTTATCACTGATAAACCTGTTCTGAACGTTAGATATTTAAATACGTTAAGAAAAGAATAATTTTCTATTAATGATGTAAGTAAATTAAATAACATTTAAACACCTCTAATCATTGTTTTGCTAATAACATTTAGTCCTGTTGCGTTAGAACCTTTTATCATCAAATAATCACCATTAGTGATTATATTTTTTAAAATTAAGTCTACATCTTGATTGCATTGACAAATATTTCCTCTCTTAGACTTATTTAAGTTTTTATATGCAAAAAGCATCTTTTTTCCCTTTATAAAAACCTTATCGATATCAGACTTGTTAATAAGTCCTGATAATTCCCTATGATAAGCCTCTGATCTTTTGCCGAGCTCAAGCATATCACCTAACAACAAATATTTTTTAGATTTGTTTTTTTTCAATTTTGAGTATGAGTTTAATGCATTTTTGACTGTAAAGGGATTAGCATTATAACTTTCGTCTATTAAATTGAATGTTTTTTTGTATCTTCTGATCTTATGAATTTTTCCTCTACCATCAGAGGGTTGAAAGCTTTTGAAAAATTGGGCAGTTTTCTGTAAATTTAAATTTAGTTCCCGTAGAACAGTAATTGATGCTAGAACAGTATAAATATTAATATCTTTAACTGTAAATTTTGTTAATTCACCTTTAACATTAATTATGATTTTGTTCATTTTTCTATTTTTAGTTATCTTAATTAGCCTTATGTCTGATTTTTTGGATTTACCAAAAGAAACAACATTTAGTTTTTTAGATTTAGCCTTTTTATTAAAATAATTAAAAAACTTATCATCATGATTTAAGATTACAGTGCCATTTTGCTGAACGTTATCGATTATTTCGCCTTTGGCTTTAGCTATGCCCTTAATATTTTTAAAATTTTCAATATGAGCTTCGGCTACATTAGTGATAATAGCTATATCTGGCTTAACCATTTTAGATAGTTTATTTATTTCACCCATCTTGCTCATGCCTAACTCAAATACCCCAAGTTGATGGAAAGGTTTTAAATTTGATAAACTTAGAGGAACTCCATAGTGGTTATTGTAGGATTTTGGGGAAGCATACGTATCTTTATAATTTTCAAGTAACGTAAAAAGAACATTTTTAAGAGTTGTTTTTCCAGCACTGCCTGTAATTCCTATAATTTTAGCATTAGAATATTTTCTTTTTAGATTAGCAAAATCATTTAAAAAGTTTAGAGGGTTTTTAAATTTAATTATTTTTTTTTTTGTTTAATGTTTTTTTTAGATGATACAATATAGCTAGCTCCTTTATTTATAGCTTTTGTAATAAATTGATTTCCATCATTATTTTTTCCCTCGATCGCCAAAAATAAATTGTTTTTTTTAATCTCTCTTGAGTCCATCGCAAGACCATCGCTCTTGTAAAATTTTTTATTTTTAATAATCTTATTGATTATTTTCGAATTAAATAAAAATGCTTGTTTTTTTTTGGTAATAATTTTTTTTCTTACTTTTATATTATTGATTATCTTTTTATCCGATATGAATAGAATTTTATTTCCGTAATCTTGAAAACTTTCATGTCCTTTCCCAGCAACAAGAATTATCTCATTAGGTTCTGCATTTATTATAGCTTTTTTTATAGCCTTA
>CACKXA010000007.1 GCA_902604055.1 uncultured Pelagibacteraceae bacterium
TTATTTTTGTTCCTTAATAACTCTTTGTTATAGGCACCCAAAACGGTTTTGATTTTACTATGTTTTACTGCTTTTAAATTTTCAAAAGCTTTTTTGGAGTTTTTTCCAATAGTTTTTAAATATTGCATTTATAATTTCACCATATCATCTTTATGAACAATTTCAGACTTACTTAAATATCCTAAAATTTTTTCAATTTCTTTACTTTGTTTACCTTTTATCTTTTCAATTTCTTTAGAATTGAAAGAAGCTAGTCCTCTAGCTAATTGATTTTCATTTTCATCTACAATTAATACATTTTCTCCTTTTTCAAATGATCCTTTAATTTTAATTATTCCGGCTGCCAACAAACTTTTACCATTTGATAGAGCTTTTGCAGCACCTTGATCAATATAAATTATACCAGAGGAACTTAAAGAACTAATAATCCATTTTTTTCTAGCATCTAATCTTGAAATTTTTGGTATAAAATGAGTAAAAACTTTATTCTTTATCATATTCTCAATAGAGTTATTTTTTTTTCCATTTGCAATAAACATATGACAACCCGAGTTCATACAAATTTTAGCCGCGTCTAATTTTGTAGAAATTCCCCCAGATCCATATAAATTTTTACTGTTGTCAATTAGGGAGTAAATTTTTTCATCAATTTTATTAACTTTTCTCACTATTTTTTTTGACTTATCATAGAGACCGTCTACGTCAGAGAATATCACAAGAGTATCAGCACCAATTATTTGAGCTACCCTAGCTGCAAGTCTATCATTATCTCCATATTTTATCTCCGCAGTAGCTGTCGTATCATTCTCGTTTACAATAGGAATTGCTTTTAATTTAAATAGATTATCAAAAGTGCTCCTAACATTCAGAGCCCTTCTTCTTTGTTCTGTATCATCAGGACTGATTAAGATTTGTCCTGACTTAACTTTAAATTTATCAAAAAGTTTTTGAAATTCTCCAGCTAAGTGAATTTGACCAACAGCAGCTATTGCTTGACTCATCTCTAATTTAATTTTCTTTTTCTTAATTCTTAAATACTTTTGTCCTAACGCTATTGCTCCTGAAGATACAATAACAAAGTTTTTTCCTTTCCCATATTTTTTTATGTCTTTTATTAGAGAAGTAACCCACTGTGTCTTGAATTTCCCTTTTTTATCAACCACTGTTGATGAGCCTAATTTAAAAACAATTTTTGTTGAATTATCGACTAGCATATTTTACTAAGATTTTTTTTGTTTTTAAAACCTCTTTGTTTGAAAAAACTGAAATGACTTCATATTTTGAATTAACCTTTTTTTTGAAATCAACTAATTTTTTTTCAATATCATCATTTCTTAACAAATCTGATTTATTAAAAAATATAATTTCTTTTTTGTCATTTAACTTTTTATCGTACGAAAGTAATTCTAGTTTAATTTTTTTGTATGTATTCACTAAATCATTTTCTGTTAAGTCTATTAAATGTAATAATACTTTACATCTTTCTATATGGCGTAAAAATTTATCTCCTAAACCAATTCCCTTATGTGCTCCCTCTACAAGTCCAGGAATATCAGCTAAAGTTACTTCTTTACCATCATAATATGTAACCCCTAAATTTGGATTAATAGTTGTAAAAGGATAATTAGCTATTTTTGGTTTTGCCCGAGTTAAAGCTGCTAATAGACTTGATTTTCCAGCATTCGGTTTTCCTATAATACCAATATCTGCAATTACCTTTAATTGTAGCCATATCCAAAATTCTTCACCAAATTTTCCAGTAGTTTTCTTTTTAGGAGCTCTATTAGTTGAACTTTTAAATCTTACATTTCCTAATCCTCCCTTACCGCCTGAGGCTACTAGGTATTTTTCTTTATTTTTCTCAAAATCATAAATTAAAGTATTATTATCTTCCTCATAAATTTGAGTACCTAATGGAACTTTTAAAACTAAATTTTCTCCGTTAGCACCAGTCTTATTTCTTTTACTTCCAGGCTTTCCATGTTGAGCTTTAAAATGTTGCGCATATCTAAAGTCTATGAGAGTATTGAGGTTTCTATCTGACTCTAAAATTATAGACCCCCCATCTCCTCCATCTCCTCCGTCTGGTCCTCCAAATTCGATAAATTTTTCTCTTCTAAAACTAGCAGATCCAGATCCACCGTTTCCTGCTTTGATATATATTTTAGCCTGATCTAAAAATTTCATTATAGGTATAGTATAAATAACTTAAATTATTTATATAGATTTAATTGGGAATAACAGAAACAAAAGTTCTATTTAATTTTGATTTTTTAAATTTTACTTTTCCTTTTATTAAAGAAAAGATTGAATGATCTTTACCCATACCTACATTATCACCAGGGTGAATTTTGGTTCCTCTTTGTCTAACAATAATATTTCCAGGTATAACTATTTGATCACCATATCTTTTAACACCGAGACGTCTTCCCTTACTATCTCGGCCGTTTTTAGATGATCCACCTGCTTTTTTTGTTGCCATTTAATTTCCTACTTTTTAAGATTCTTTTTTTATATCCTTTTTCACCGGTTTAACAGTTTTCTTTTTTTCAACTATTTTAGCCTCGTCGATAACTTTTCCGCCTTTAGCTAAAATCTTCATTATTTGTATCTTAGCGTGTCTTTGTCTATGACCATTTTTTTTTCTAGAATGCTTTCTTCTTCTTTTGTGAAAAATTAATACTGTCCTGTCTTTAACATGGTCTAAAAGTTTGGCTTCAACTGTAGCACCTTCAATATTAGGGCTGCCTATTTCAGTTGTAGTATTATCATTTAAAAGCAAAACATTCTTAAATTTAATAGTTTCACCGACTTTTGCGTCAAGTTTTTCTACTTCTAGTATATTACTTGTAGAAACTTTGTATTGTTTTCCACCTGTTTCAATTATAGCAAATGACATAAGTTTTATTTTTTAAGTTTTCACGCAATATAACTCTCAAAAATATCAAGTCAAGATTATTGAGCTTAAAAAGTGTCTTTTAAATCGCGTAATTTAGTAAAAATTTCTTGATCTGAGCAATCTTTAAGATTTAGTGTTTGTTTAAGACCTTTGTCATTACATCTTAAAAAAACATTAGTTTTTAATTCATCCGTTAAATTTGATGGAATTGTTGGTAAATTATCTTTTAATTTTAAATTAATAAGTTTAGCTTTTTCTTTTAAAAAAGAATTTTCTGGATCATATTTAATACAAAAGTCATAATTCTTTTTAGTATATTCATGACCGCAATAAATTTTAGTATCTGGTGAAAGACTTTTTAATTTATTAAGTGAATTAAACATGTCTTTATGTGTTCCCTCAAATACTTTTCCACACCCTAAAGAAAAAAGCGTATCACCAGAAAATAAAATTTTCTCCTTTTCAAAATAAAAAGCAATGTGACCATTAGTGTGACCTGGAACAAAAATTACTTTAAATTCCAAATCTCCGATCTTAAACTTTTGATTATCTTTCAATTTAATATCTATGCCTGGAATTCGTTCTTTATCTTTATCAAATCCTAAAACTTTAGAATTATATTTTTTTTTTAGTTTTAAGTTTCCATCGACATGATCAAAATGATGATGAGTACTCAAAATATAATCTAATTTTTTATATTTTTGAACTATTCTATCACAACTATTAAATTCTGAAGGATCCACGATAGATACGGTATTAGTTTCTTTCTCAAAAATTAGATAACTGTAATTATCATTTAAACAAGGAATAATTTCTATTTTCATTTTAACCTATTAAAAAAATTCCTAATTTGGAAAAAAAATTTTTAGTCTCTAAGTTACTTTTTTTGATTAATGAAGTTTTATCCTCATTGACTCCTATAACTTTTTTAATTTTGATATTTTTTTCATCACAAAAATTAAATAAGTCTTTTATTGTGCACATATGTAAATTAGGAGTATTATACCATGTGTTTGGTAAAGTTTTTGTCACAGGCATTTTTCCAAAAAACAGAAGTTTAGTTCTTACTTTCCAGTACCCGAAATTAGGAATAGAGACTATAACTGATTTTCCTATTCTTAAAAGTTCTTTCAATACTTTATCAGGGTCATAAAATGCTTGAAGAGTTTGACTTAACACCACATAGTCGAAAGATTGTTTAGGAAATTGGTGAAGTTCAGTTTCAGCATCACCTTGAATGACAGGTAAACCTTTATTAATACATTTTTGTACATTATCTTTGTCAAGTTCTAGTCCTCTTACTTCAATATTTTTTTCTTTTTTAAGAAAACTCATCAAAGAACCATCACCGCACCCAACATCTAATACTCTCGTATTTATAGGAAGTAATTCTGCTATTACTTTAAATTCTTTTTTCATTTTTAAATTTTTCATACATAGAATCTATAAAACCTTTTAAAGTTTTTAAAAATTCTAATTCATTAAGTAAAAAAGAGTCGTGACCTTTGTCAGTTATTATTTCTGAATAAGAAACGTCAGCTCCAGAGGAGTTTAGCGCAATCACAATATCTTTATTTTCTTTGGTCGTGTAAAGCCAATCTGATGAAAAAGACATAATTAAAAATTTTGTTTTCTGATTTTTAAAAGCTTCGATAAGCCCTCCTTTAAATTGTTTAGAAAGATCAAAATAATCCATCGCTCTAGTTATATAAAGTATCGAATTAGCATCAAATCGATCTACAAAAGTGTATCCTTGATGTCTCAAATAACTTTCTACTTGAAAGTCAGCATTAAAACTAAATTCATAATCTGCCTTTTCTTGCAGTTTTCTTCCAAATTTTTCTTGCATTCCTTTTTCTGACAAGTAACTAATATGACCAACCATTCTGGCAACAGCTAAACCATTTTTTGGCTGAACATTTTTAAGGAGATATTTTCCGTTATCCCATACCGGATCAGCCATAATAGCTTGACGTGCTAATTCGTTTAAAGCAATATTTTGAGCACTATGACTTGAGCTACATGCTATTGGTATAGCTGAAAATGTCTTTTCAGGAAAAGTCGCACAGAATTGCAAGACCTGCATTCCTCCCATAGACCCACCAGTGGCACATAAAAGTTTTTTAATACCAAGATGATCAAGCAAAGACTCTTGAGCTCTAACCATATCTCTAATTGTAATTACTGGAAAATCTAACCCATAAGGTTGGTTAGTTTCATGATTAATATTTTTTGGTCCTAACGATCCCATACATCCACCAATTACATTTGCACAAATTACAAAATATTTATTAGTATCTATTGCTTTACCCGGTCCAACTGTTGTAACCCACCAGCCTTCTTTGTTTGTAATTGGGTTTGTTCCGGCAACAAACTGATCTCCTGTAAGTGCATGAAAAACAAGAATTGCATTATCTTTATTAGAATTCAATTTTCCATAAGTTTCGTACGCAAGTGGAAAATTATTAATAGTCCTACCACAATCTAATTTTAGTGGCTTAGAGACTTCTATCTTTTTAATATTCTCAATTTTATTATTCATCCAAAAAAAAAGCCCAGCTAAACTGGGCATCCCCTTTTTAGCTACATTTATTAAGCGCTTGCAATACGGTAAAATCAGCGCCAATTACTTTTACTAAATCGTCTTAAACTTGTCAATTTTATATGAAATGAAAGATTTATAGAAATAATCGAACATTTTATATATTACATTAATAAATATGAGATTACCAAAACCAAATAAAATTATAGGGATTAAATATGTAGCTGGTTTGAGCTCGTTTAAGCGAAAATTGGTTAAAATTAAAATGTCTGCTAACGAGTCTGCTTTGGGGCCGAGTCCAAGGGCTATCAAAGAATATAATAAAGTTTCCAAAAACTTTAAAAGATATCCTGATACAAATGGTAACTTTTTAAAAAACGTAATAGCTAAAAAATTCAAACTTGACAGTAATAGAATTATTTTAGGTTCAGGTTCTGATCAGATATTTGAATTAATTTGTAGAGCTTATATTAAAAAAGGTAACGAAGTAATAATTCCAAAGTATAGTTTTATCATCTATAGACTATACAGTAAGAGTAATGGAGCTAAAATAGTTTACTCAAAAGAAAATAATCTTACAGTTTCGGTTAAAGATATTCTTTCTAAGGTATCCAGTAAAACAAAAGTAGTTTTTTTAGCTAATCCAAATAATCCAACTGGAACTTTTATTAAAAAGCAAGAACTTAACAATTTGAGAAAAAAGCTTAGAAATGATATTCTTCTAGTTGTTGATGATGCATACTTTGAATATGTAAAACAAAAAGATTTCTCATCTGGACTCAAACTATTTTCTAAATATAAAAATGTTTTAGTAACAAGAACTTTTTCAAAAATTTATGGTTTAGCAGGATTAAGGGTCGGGTGGGGATATGCATCTAAAGAAATAATTAATACATTAAATAAAATTAAACCCCCATTTAATGTTAACAGACCAGCGTTATTTGCGGCCTCTGCAGCTATTAAAGATGGCAAGTGGTTACAAAAAGAGATTAAACATATAAGTAAGTGGAATAAAATATTTTTTAAATTTTTTAAAAAAATGAAAATTGAAACAAATGAGAGTAAAGTTAATTTTTTACTAATTAATTTTGATAGGATAAATATGAATGCTAATAAAGTTTTTCAAAAATTAGCTAACGCAGGTATCTTGGTAAGAAAAATGGATATTTATGGATTGAAAAATTCGCTAAGAGTGACTATTGGAAAAAGCCAGGAAAACAAAAAATTAATTTCTACAATAAGTAAAATATTAAATGTTTGATAAAATTACTATTATTGGTTGTGGATTAATTGGCTCATCTATTTTAAGAGTTGTTGACAAAAAAAAACTGTCAAAACAAATAAATATTTTTGATAAATCTAAAGAAGCCTCTGCATTCATTAAAAATAATTTTCCAGTAAAAATTTTTAATGATCTAGCGGAGTCGGTGCAAGGATCAGATTTAGTGATTATTTCCTCCCCTTTGAGTAGTTATAAAGAAATTTTACTTACTATTAAATCTTCACTAAAAAAAGATGTAATTCTTACTGATACCGGATCAGCAAAAAAAGAAATAAATAAAATTGTAAGCAATTTGAATTTAGATAATGTTCATTGGATATCATCTCATCCAATAGCAGGAACAGAGTTTAGTGGACCAGAGTCTGGTTTTGCAGAATTATTCAATAATAGGTGGTGTATTTTATCTGCTGAAAATGAAAAAGAGAATCATCAATTAAGTTTATTAAAAAAATTTTGGGAAGCTTTAGGAAGCAAAGTAAAATTTATGTCATTTGATGACCATGATTATGTCCTATCTTTAACTAGCCATTTACCGCACGCGATTGCTTATAGTATAATAAGAACAGTCATTAATAATGATGATAAGTTTAAAGAAGATATTATTCAATACAGTGCAAGCGGACTGAGAGATTTTACAAGAATAGCTGCTTCAGACCCAACTATGTGGAGAGATATATTTATTGATAATAGTGATAATATTCTTAAAGTTCTAGATAGGTTTTCAGAAAATTTAGAAGAGATTAAAAAAGCTATAAAAAGTAAGAATAGCGATAAGTTAAATAGCATCTTTTCATCCACAAGAAAATTGAGAAAAGAAATAATAAAAGCTGGTCAAGAAACAGATAAACCAAATTTTGGAAGAAAATAGATTACCCAAATTTTTTAATTTCTGTATAAATTTTATTTTCTATTTCTTTAATAAATTCATCTTTATTTTTACCTGGCATAATTGGTTCTAAGAAAGAAACATTAATGTTACCAGGGTATTTTATGAAGCTATTCTTTGGCCAAACTTTGCCAGAGTCTAAAGCAACAGGCACGCAGGGTAGATTTAATTTATCATAAATTCTGCCAACACCTTTTTTGAAGGGAACTTGTTCGTTAGGTTTAACTCTAGTACCTTGAGGAAAAATTAATAAAGGTCTTTTTTCATTATTTATTTTATTTTTTACTTTATCAAAAAAGTCTAAATTTTCTTTTGTTGTAGTTTCTCTTATAATTTCAATTGCACCAATTTTTCTTAAATATGATCCAAATAAAGGGATTCTTAATAATTCTTTTTTTAAAATAAATATAGGACCATCTAAAGGAATTTGAAGCACAAATGTTTCAAACATGGACTGATGAGCAGAAGCTACAAAAAACTTTTCTGTCCTTTTTAAATTTTCAATCCCATGAAAAAAAACTTTTGTATTAAGAATAAGTCGCATAATGAAGACCATATAATTTGCTGAGAGTCTCCCAAAAAATAAAGTAAATTTACTAGGAAGAAACAATGTTGGCATAGCTAAAATAAAAATAAAAATTAAGCCTGTATATAGGAAAATATTAAAAACTAGAGATCTTAAAAATTGCATTAATGATTAATTAATTTTAGCAAATCCTGTTGTTGACGAATGACTTTAACTTTTTTTTTGGTTACAAGTAATTCAGCTATTAAAGGCTTTGTATTATAATTTGATGATAATGATGCCCCATATGCACCTACATCCATTATAGCCACATAATCAGATTGATTAATTTTTTGGTAATTTTTATATTTTATAAACCTACAAGTTGATTCACATATAGGTCCTACAAATTCTAACGTGCCTTTTACTCTTTTATTGCTTTTTATTAGAGGTAAAATATTATGAGTTGCATCATAAAGAGCTGGTCTCATAAAATCATTCATACCAGCATTCAATATAGCAAACACCTTGTTCGCTCCTTTTTTTAAATATTGAATCTTAGTTACAAGAATTGCAGAATTTCCTACGATAGCCCTTCCAGGCTCAAAAATAATTTTACAATTATATTTTTTTTTAAATTTTTCAACTAAGTTAGAATAATCTTTAAGTCTAATTTTCTTATCGTTTTTTTTATATGTAATGCCAAAACCTCCACCAAGGTCTACATATTTAAAATTGATTTTAGTTTTTAAGATTATTTCCTCTAAAACTTTAAGAGTTTTTTTAAAAGGATTTTCGCTAAGAATTTGACTTCCAATATGAACACTTATGGCTTCAAGATTTAAATTTTTTAATCTTTTTATATCTCGGCAAAAAGTTATCAGACTATTTTTAGATAGACCAAATTTATCCTCTGCTTTTCCTGTAGATATTTTTTTATGTGTAGGAGCATTTATGTCTGGATTTAGTCTGATGCCAATAGAGGTACTCTTCCTCATCTGATTAGAGATTTTATTTATTAAGATAGCCTCATTTTCTGACTCAACATTTATTAGTAAAATATTCTTTTTAATAGCCAATCTAATTTCTTCCTCAGTTTTACCAACGCCTGAGAATACAATTTTATTTGGTTTAATGCCTGATTTTAAAGCCTTAAGTAATTCACCTCCAGAAACTACATCCGCACCAGATCCCAATTTTTTTAGAATTCTTAAAATTTTGATATTGGAATTCGCTTTAACAGAAAAACATATCAATGGATTTATTTTCTTAAAATTATTGTAAAAAGATTTAAAATTTTTAGAAATGTTACTATTTGAATATAAATAAAAAGGTGACCTATATTTCAATGCAAGTGTTTTTACTGAGGTATTTTCAATGAAAAGAGTATTATTTTTATACTTGATAGAAGACATTATAATTGAATTGTTGTTATAAAATTATTTCGTGATCCTTGATACTCGGGATCTGATTTTTTTCCACAAGATCCTAAGATAAATAATAAAATCATAAGACTTAAAACTAGTCTCATTTTAGGTCCTTTTTATATTTTTTGATCATTTTTTCTATATTTTTTTCAGAAGTTCCACCAAAAGAAATTTTTGAATTTACCGAATTTCTGACATCAAATACTTTTAAAACTTTTAAATTTAAATCTCTATAAAACTTTTTGAGTTCATCTAAGCTCAGTTTATCTAAAGTTTTTTTATTTTTTTCAGCATAATTTACTAACTTAGAGGATATTCTGTATGCTTCTCTAAAAGATAATCTTTTTTCTTTAACTAGATAATCAGCAAAATCTGTCGCTGTTGTATAACCTTTGTTAGCCATTTCTAACATTCTTTTTTTATTTGGCTTTATGTTTTTGATTAATTCTTTGCTCATTATTAAGGTATCTTTTAATGTATCGTAACCATCAAATACTAATGCTTTGTCGTCCTGTAAATCTTTAAAGTATGAAATTGGAAGACCTTTCATTATTGTTAAAATTGAATTTAGTTTACCATAATTAATTCCAGTTCTTCCTCTTATAAGTTCAGCTGGATCAGGATTTTTTTTCTGAGGCATAATTGACGAGCCAGTTAACATTTTATCATTAAATTCAATAAGTTGATAAGCATCAGAATTTAAAATTATGAAATCTTCAGCCAATCTAGATAGGTGCATAGCACAGACTGCTGAAGAATAAAGAAAATCAATGGCAAAATCTCTATCAGAAACTGTATCTATAGAATTGTTAGTCGGTTTTTTAAAACCCAATTTTTTTGATGTAAAAGTTCTGTCTATATCATACGAAGTGCCAGAAAGAGCAGCAGCTCCAAGAGGAGACTCATCCATTAACTCTAAGTTTTTGTAAAATCTTATTTTATCTCTTCTAAACATCTCATAGTATGCCAACAGATAATGAGCGAAAGAAATTGGTTGAGCATTTTTTAAGTGAGTGAAACCCGGCATCACTGTGCTTATATTTTTTTCTGCTACTTTAACAATATTTTTCATTAAAGAATTTAATTCATCAATTATTAATAAAGTTGAGTCTTTTACCCAAAGCTTAAAATCTGTGACTACCTGATCATTTCTCGACCTTGCTGTGTGCATGTATCCAGCAGAGGAACCAATAATTTCATATAGTTTTTTTTCAATATTTAAATGAATATCCTCAAATTTTTCTTTAAACACAAATTTACCATTATCGATCTGTTTTTTTATTTTGTCTAAACCTTTAATTATTTTTTTTCCATCTTTTAAAGGTATAATCTTCCTCTTAATAAGCATCTGAGTGTGGATTTTTGATGCAAAAATATCTTGGCTGTAAAGTCTTTTATCAACATTTATAGATGCTCCTATTCTTTGAAAGGATTTTGAAGTAGAGCCTTTAAATCTATTTGACCAAACAGTCTTATTTTTATTTACCATAATCTATGTTATTCAATTTAAATTAATATGAAAATTAGTAAATCTTTTAAAATCTATATTCACATAATACTTGTACTTTTGATCAGTAAAAGCGTTTTAGCTGACAATGATTTTTCTAAAAACATAGTTATTTATGAAAAACCAAAGGCAATTAAAGAACTTAAATTTAAAGATTTAAATCTTCAAGAGGTTGATTTAACTAACAAAAAAGGCAACATCATGATTCTTAATTTTTGGGCTACATGGTGTGCACCATGTCGAAGAGAAATGCCCTCTCTTGAAAAGCTTACTCATCAATACCCTGAAGTGAAAGTTTATGCCATAAATATGGAAAAACCCAATAAACTTAAAGCTCAAGATTTTTTTAAATTTGTTGGAGTATTGAGTTTAGATATTTATTTCGATCCAGAGCTAAAGTTAGTAAAACAATTTAAGATGAGAGGTCTCCCAACAAGTATTCTTATAGATAAAAATGGAAATGAATTTGGAAGAATTGTAGGTGAAATTGATTTTACTGGTGAAAATTTTATAAAAATTTTAAAGAAACGTATCTAATTTTTAAAAAGATAGGCCATCAAAACTAAAACAATAATAGCTATAAACTGCAAAAGCACCCTAAGTTGCATTAATTTATTTGAGTATTTTTTACTGGTACTCCCACCTTTAAATAAAGTATAAATACCCATAACTAAAACTATGGCTACTGCACCTAATAAAGAAAATCCAATAAAGTTAAAAAAAAATTCGTTCATAATTTATTTGTAATTATATGAGCTATTCCTTAAATACAACCATTTTGGAGCCATTGTCAAAAGTAAAACCTAAAAATGCTGTAATACTTTGCCACGGATATGGTGGAGATGGAAAAGATATTTCTATTTTAGCTAATTATTGGAAGTTTCATTTAAAGGATACAATTTTTATTTGTCCAGATGCACCTGAAAGATGCGCAGCTAGCCCTTCAGGTTATCAATGGTTTGATTTAATGGATCAATCTCCAGAACAGATTTTATCTAAAGCATTAATTGCTGAAATGAAATTAAATAAGCTTATTGATGAGGTAAAATTAGAAAATGATTTAACAGCAGATAAAATTATAATAGGAGGCTTTAGCCAAGGATGTATGATTAGTTTACAAACCGGTCTAAAAAGAAAAGATAAGGTAAATTCCATAATAGGTTATTCAGGAAAAATAATAGACACAAACCATCTAAATCAAAATATTGTATCTAGACCAAATATAATTTTAATGCACGGAGATGCAGATCAAGTGGTCACTATAGATGGATTATTGGAAGCTAAAGACTTTTTTAATAAAAACAATTATGAAATTGAAACCAAAATTTTTAAGAATTGTGAACATCGAATACCAACAGAAGGATCAAGTTCAGGCTTAGAATTTATAAAAAAGCATTTGTATTAGTTTTTTTATTTCCTGCAACATAATTATAACTTGATATAATTTTCTGTTTCAGTTAGCTTTAACTAATGATTATTTCTTCTTTAGACAAAGTTCCTTTAGAAAAGTGTCCAGCATTAGTTCTTAATGCTGATTTTAGACCTTTAAGCTATTATCCTCTTTCACTATGGTGCTGGCAGGATGCTGTTAAATCAGTTTTTTTAGACAGAGTAAGTATAGTTTCAAATTATAAAAGAAAAATTAGAAGCCCTTCATTTGAAATGAATTTACCAAGTGTCATAGCATTAAAAAATTTTATCCAACCTTCTAAGAACCCAAATTTTACAAGATTTAATGTTTTCTTAAGAGATAAATTCACTTGTCAATATTGTGGAGATAAAAAAGATTTAACCTTTGACCATTTATTGCCGAAGTCTAAGGGCGGACTCACTGATTGGAATAATGTAGTGACAGCTTGTTCGAGTTGTAATGTTAAAAAGGGTGGAAAATTTTACGAAAATTGTGAGTTAAAATTATCTAACAGACCATACGCTCCAACTGTGGAAGATTTACATAAAAATGGAAGAAATTTCCCACCAAATTTCCTTCATGAAAGTTGGATGGATTATTTATATTGGGATATAGAATTAGAACCTTAATTAAATCTTTTCTGAAATTGTAATCGCAATGCGTGAAGAAGTTTTAATTATTTTATCTAAAACTCCAAAAAGACCTTTTTTTGTAGCCCCATTATCGTAAGCTATATCTTTGTGATCTAGTTCATCTTGTCTAAATTTTATTATTTTTTCCTTTAATTTTTTTTCATCTTTACCTAATTTAAATGTTTGATCTTTATAGTGACCATCAATTACTTCTTCTACAGAAGCAGTGCATAGCATTGCTGCTTTTTCCCCAAGCATCGCTGTTCCAAAACCTAAAGTAACACCCATTATATCCCAAAGAGGCAATAATTTAGTTGGTTTTATATTTCTCTTTTTAATTTCATTGTCAAAATATTCGTAGTGTTCTTTCTCATGTTCTTTCATTTCTTCAATTTTTTTCTTCAGAGAAGAATTTTGTTTAAAGGTTTTTAAAGCTAATAATTGACCCTCGTAAATCTTTATAGCACCACGTTCGCCAGCATGATCTACCCTAATGATTTCCTCTAAAGTTTTTTTATTTGTTTTGTCCATAATTTTTAATTACCTTAAGCATAATACAGCTAATCATGACTGATATAATTGTATTTATTGTAGCAAGTGAAAGTCCTAAAAGCCTAAAAGTTACTTCTTTACAGCTAATATTAGCACCTTCGAGCTGTTTTAAAAGCTGATCTTTAGACAAACTATCATTAGAAACACCTAACTTACACACAAGCGATTCTTCAAAAAAACCTTGTTCTATTCCTACATGATAAAACGAGATAATTGATCCAAATATAAAAAATAATAATACAATTACAGAAATTGATTTCTCAAAACGCCTAATTATAAAAATTAAGGAAATAAGTATTACTGCAGAAAAATAAGGAATTCTTTCTATTAAACATAAATTACAGGGTTTATGTCCTAAAACATATTGAACAAAATAGGCTATTGATAAAGATAAAATGCTAAAACCTAAAATGCTGTTCAATATATATCTGTTGTTTTTAAACATTATGTGAAAATGGTATATAAAAATACAGCTAAGACAAGAATAAATACTCCTGCTAAAGAAAACCATAGTGCACCTTTTTTTTCAATGAAATTTCCAAATCTTCTGCCAAAAAGACTTGTAAAATACGCCACTAGAAAGAATCTTAACCCTCTAGTAAAAAGACAAATTAAAAAGAAAACAGGAAGATTGTAATTAATAACCCCGCTTGTAATTGTAAATACTTTAAAAGGCAGAGGAGTAAATCCTGCTAAAAACATAATTCCGAGCCAAGCTAAAAAACCACCTTTAGTCGACATTTTATCTTGCATCGCAAAAACTTTTTCTTCATATCCATAAAATTCTATAATGATCATTGACGCGTCTAAAAAAAAAACTCCCAACATGTAACCAAATAGTCCACCTAAAACAGATCCAAAAGTAGCTATTAAAAAAATTTTTAGATAATCTTCTTTTTTAGCTACTACCATAGGCACGATCAATAAATCTGGGGGGACTGGAAAAAAGAAACTTTCGATAAAAGCGATAAAACCCAGCAAAGGCTTTGAAAATTTATGTCTAGCAAGCTCTACACTTCTATCGTATAATTTTTTTAAAAACATGAATTTAAAATGCACAATACTTAGGTACCTGGCAAGTTTAATATTATCCACCGTAGTTATATACGCAATCGTGATCGTTGCTGGATTATTTGGAGCTGATTATGGGTTTTCTCCTGGAGAAACGTTTATTATTTGGATACTAATGGCAATTTTAATTAATCAAAGTGTTACTTGGAAAAAATGAACGAACCGATTGATTTAAAAACTCAAAAAATAATACCGATAAAAGATGAAAATAAGTTTAAAAAATCTTTAGTTTTAGATAATCTTGAGCAAAATATACTTACCCATTGGGATACATGGGGTAAATTTCAACAAGCTTGGACTAGTCGTGCTTATAACTCCTTCAAAGATTTAGATAAGTATATAATTTTAATATATCTAATAAGAGATAATTGGTTGACTTTATCTGGCAAATTTCAATATCAATCGATGGACGAATTCTATGACTCAGACAGAGTTACAATAGATAAAATTAACTTAATTCAAATATCAAATGATCTACATATTCCCAAAGAAACTATTAGAAGAAAAGTTAATGAACTACAAGATTCTAATATTCTTAAAAGAGAAGGTAAGTCTATTATATTTAATAGAAAAGGAATAGAAACTCAAAAACCAAATGACATGATCGAATTACTGTCATTATTTATTGAAAAAAAATCAAAAATGTTACACGGTAAAGATTGGTTTGGTGAACCCTTAACAAAAGATTATATCAAAAATTTTATAAAGAAATATTTTACAATAGTTTGGTTAAGATTTTTTAGAATGCAAATACCTTTTTTAATAAGACATAGAGATGTTTTTGGTGATCTAGAGACCTGGATTGTTTGGGGGAATATAGCTCTTAGCCACCAATATCATTTAGCAAAAGCAGCTGAAAAAAATTTAATAACATCAGAAATTACGCTTAAAAGTTATTATTCAAATGTTGCTGATGTGAAAATTTCAAGAGGGATTAACGCTTCATCTATAGCCGATATTTCACAAATACCTAGAGCAACAGTAATTAGAAAATTAAAATGGTTGACCAAGCAAAATTGTATTAAAAAAAATAAAAATTTAGAATTTCAAATGACAAAAGGCGGCAAATTAAATAAAAAAATTTCAGAAAATTTTTTGTTAAATCAGCACAGTGTTGCTGAATTTTTAACCGATATTTTCGATTTAATAAAAAATTCGCAATTTAAATTATAAATTTCAATTAAATAATGGAAATAGCAAAATCAATAGCTCCCGTTTGTCTAGCGATAATAATGTTCGGTTTAGGTCTTGGCTTGACTATTTCAGATTTCACTAGAGTTGTAAAAAATCCAAGAGACTTTTTCGTTGGCTTTATCTGTCAGGTTATATTACTTCCGATTGTAGCTTTTTTTCTAATACAAATTATTACTCTTCCTATTGAAATAGCTATGGGTGTCATGATAATTGCAGCAGCTCCCGGTGGTGTAACCTCTAATATTTTAACCAAATTCGCTGACGGAGATGTTGCTTTATCCGTAAGTTTAACAGCAATTGTAAGTTTACTATCTGTTTTAATAGTTCCATTGATTGTTTTTAATTCTGCAGATTTTTTAGGCGTAGAAATTACAAAGGAAATATCAATGGTTAATATAGCCACAAAAATGTTTTTTGTAGTAACTGTTCCAGTTATTTTTGGAATGATTATTAGACGTTTAATGACAGATTTTATTGTTTCTAAAACTCTTATAACCCAAAGACTGTCAGTAATTTTATTCTTAGTCGTATTTATTTCAATTTGGATAGAGGAATGGGATAGAATTGTTTCTTTTATTATTAGAGCAGGTTTAATAGCTTTAATTTTAAATATGACAATGATTTTTGTAGGATATTATGTTGCAAAATTCTTTACCTCAGGTGTTGCACAAAGAAAATGTATTTCTTTAGAGTGCGGCTTACAGAACGGAACTTTAGCAGTAGTAGTAGCTACTCAATTATTTAATGATATTGTATATATGGTTCCTACTGCAGCATATGCTTTAATAATGTTTACAACATCTATATTTTTTGTTCTCATAGTAAGAAAAATCAATTAGATTACTTAAAAAAAGGGCGAATGGTGGAACTGGTAGACGCGCCGGACTCAAAATCCGGTGGTAGCAATACCTTGAGAGTTCGAGTCTCTCTTCGCCCACCAGATTATGAAAATAAATAAATTAAACAGTCTTGTAGAATTATATTTCGAAAAATGTAACGAGGTTGAAGATAAAAAACCATTTTTAAAATGGCTTAAACCAGGTAAACCAACTTATACCTGGAGAAATACTAAAGAAAGAATATTAAAATTATCTCTTAAAATTAAATCATTAATTAAAGAAGGTGACAGGTGTTTAATATTGTCAGAGAATAGACCTTATTGGTTAATGGTTGATATTTCTATTATGAATGCTGGAGGTATTTCTGTTCCTATTTTTACTACTTATTCTGCAAATGATTACAAGTATATTTTAAATGATTGTAAACCTTCTTTAATTTTTGTTTCAAATAACGAGCAGTTTAAGAAAATCAAAAAATTTATTAATGAGGATGTAAAAAAAATTATATCGTTTGAAAAAATTGATGCAGAAAGTTTACTTATACAAGATATTTTAAATGAAGAAATTAGTGAAACAATAATTAATAAGAATTTAAAAAGAAATATGCCCGCATGTATAATATATACTTCAGGTACGTCAGGAAACCCAAAAGGAGTAGTTTTAAGTCACGGCGGTATTTTATCAAATTGTGAGGGTGCAGTCGAATTACTTGAACCGTTATTAAGTAAAAAAAAACCAATTTTTTTGACCTGGTTACCTTTATCACATTCTTATGAACATACAGTTCAATTTATTCAAATCATTATTGGAGCTAAAATTTTTTATGCAGAAAGTTTAGAAAAGTTAATTTCTAACATGGGAATTGCTAAACCTACAATAATGACGGCTGTTCCAAGATTTTATCAAAATCTATATACAAAGATAAATATGAATTTTGAAAAACAAGGAGGATTAAAAAAGATTTTAATTTTTAAAACAATCAACCTTGGAAAAAAAGTGCTTAGAAAAGAGACCTTAAAATTGAGTGAAAAAATAGTAAATTTTTTGTGTGAAAAATTAGTACGAAAAAAAATTAGAAATCAATTTGGTGGAAATCTTCAGGCTTTTGTATCAGGAGGAGGTGCATTAGATCAAAATATAGGAGAATTTTTGAATTCGGTTGGACTACCCACTCTTCAAGGTTATGGTCTTACAGAGGCTTCACCAGTAGTTAGTTGTAATTTACCCAATCTAATAAAAGTAGAAACTGTGGGTCCTCCATTCAGAACAAATAAAGTTAAGATAGCAGATGATGGCGAGATTTTGATTAAAGGAGAGAATGTAATGTTGGGATATTGGAATTTAAAAGAAGAAACTAAAAAAGCAATAAAAGATGGTTGGTTACATACAGGAGATATTGGAGAGTTAAAAAATAATTATTTAAAAATTACTGATAGAAAAAAAGATTTAATAGTAAATTTAGGAGGAGACAATATTTCTCCTAGTAAAGTTGAGAATATTTTATGTTTAAATGATAATATTAAACAATCTTTTGTTTTTGGTGACCAAAAAAATTATTTAGTGGCGATAATTGTATGTGATAAAGAAATTAGTAAAGAAAAAATTAAACTTATAATTGAAAACATAAATAAAAATTTAACTTTAATAGAAAAAATTAAAAAATTTTTTTTAATTAATGAAGAATTTACTATCGAAAACGGAATGTTGACACCAACTTTAAAGTTGAAAAGAAAAGAAATAATTAAAAATTATAAACAACAACTAGAAAATCTTTATTAAGAATTAAATAATTTAATAAAATAATCGCCTTAAAAACATTGATATTACTAACTTTTTTTAATTATTATAAAATAAATAAAAAAGTTAAATTTTTTAATTTAAAAACAAAAATTGCAATTTATTTAACATTTGACATGAATTTTAAATTAATTAAAGTTTATATTAACAAACGAATCACAAAGATTTGTTTAAACAAGGGAGAATAAGATGGCAAAACGTAGAAGAAAAAAAGCTAAAAAAACTAAAAAGAAAGCTAAAAAAAGAAGAAGAAGAAGAAGATAGTTTACTTTTTATAAACGCCCTTTTTAATTATTTATTTAAAAAGGGCGTTTTTTTATTCTGCAATTTCTAAAGCGCTTGTTCTTCCAAGAGCCTTATCCATTTTTTTTTGAACATCTTCAGTGCTTACTTTTAATACTGCTTCAAATTCTGATTTTAGTCTTTCATAAGCTTTTTCAAAAAGCTGTCTTTCAGAATAGGATTGATCTGCAATAATATCTGTATTTTTATTTAGATCCTTAACAACTTCAGCTAATTCATAGATTTTTCCAGAATTAATTTTTTGATCGTATTCTTGAGCTCTTCTACTCCACATAGTTCTTTTAATTTTGGGTTTAGTTTTTAAAATAGAAATACATTTATTAATTTGGTTAATTGATGAAATGGGTCTAAGCTTAGATTGTTGATTAATGGGAACTGTTAAAGTTAACTTCTCCTTCTCAATAAAAATTTTATAAAAATGTATGTCAATTTGCCCTATGTTGGCTTTTTCAACAGCTACAATTTTCCCAACTCCATGTTTAGGATAAACTACGTAATCTTTTAAATTATAAATTCTTTTTTCAGTTGGCTGTTTTTTAATTTTTTTAATTTCTGGTTTTTCATCTGAACTAGACGGTGTTTTTTTTTGAAAAGTTTTTTCTTTAAGATTTGTTTTAAGTTTAATTTTACTAATTTTTACTTTTTTTACTTTTTTTACTTTTTTCTTTTTTTTTGGCATATTTAACCTTTAGCAGGTTTTTCCGAAAAGTATTTTTCATACTTATCTTTTATATTTTTAAATTTTTCGTGTTCTTTCATTGGTTCTTTTTTTTTTGAAATATTAGGCCATATTGCAGAAAACTTTTTATTAATCAACAACCATTTATCCATATCCTTGACACTCTCATCTGTGTCAGCTTTTATAGCATCAATTGGACATTCAGGCTCACATACTCCACAATCAATACATTCATCTGGATTGATAGCTAAAAAATTTTCTCCCTCATAAAAACAATCAACAGGGCAAACCTCAACGCAGTCAGTTAATTTACATTTAATGCATTCATCTTTAACAATATAAGTCATTTTGAATTTAATAATTTTAGTTTTATTTCAGCACACATTTTATCTGGAAAATAAATTAGTCCACAGATTCTCCTCATTAAATTTGATTCGTATTGATCAATTGTATTATCAGAAATGATTACTTTCCATAAATGTTCAATAATATCTGATTTTACTTCAGTAGAGTTTTTTTTAATTAAATTTGTAAAACTTAAAAGTTGATTGGAATTTTCTTCTAAGCTTTCAGCTTTTTTTAACATTTTATCAGAGTCCGAATTTTCTAAATATGATTTAATAAATTCTTTAATAAGAACTTTTTCGTGCTCTGTATATTGCTCGTCAATTTTAGCAGTATTGACTAACAAAGCCGCAATTCCGATAACACTATCCTGATCTAAAGTTTTCATTTATTTTATATTAAGAGATAGTAGCTTTTTAAATGGATTTTCTTTTTTGTCAAATTTAATAAATTTTTTTACTTTTTTTCGGTCTCCTTTAAAAATATACGTGTCTTCTTCTTTGCTTTTTTTATAATCCATATAATTCATTAATTTGTGAAAATTTTCTTTTGTACACCCCAATAAATTCATCATTTCCGAATTGATCTTAAATTTGCGATCTTTACTGCAGTCTAATATCTTAATAAATAATTTTTCAAGGATATCAATTCTCACAAAATAATCTCGAAATTTTTCAAAACCACACAATAAAAGAAAATTTTTTTCATAATTACTATTTATTATAAAATTAAGCCCAAATTTTGGTATTTGATTTTTATCAGACAAGTTATGAAAGATTTTCCATAAAGAAATTCTAAATTCCACAGCCTTTGGCTTCAACATCTTGGGTAAAAAAATATGGTATCTGCCAATCTTAATACCCATCCCCCACAATTTCTTTCGCTCTTCGGTTGGTATTAGCTTAACAATATTATTAATCTCATTCCTTTTTATAACTCCGTTTTTTTCATAAAGTTGAAATACGAGAGCTCTTAAATATTGATTATGGGTTTTTTGTTTTGTTAAATTTATTAGATCTCCTAAAATTTCATTAATATAATTTTCAAACCATTTTTTTAGAAATTCCTCTAGCTTAAATTTTGCTTCATTCTCAATCGACTCATCAGCTATGATTTCTATTTCGGGACTTAAATAATTATGTCCTTTTTTTATTCTTCCAATAGGGTTATTTTTCCAAATAATATTACTGCTTGAGTCAATTGAAATTTCTTGGCTTTCAATAATTTTTTTAACTCTTTTATTAATTTCTTCTTTAACTCCTTTTCTTGCTGCTTTCTTAATCGACTTAATATCTGTGTCCAAAGTTTTTGATGTAAGTTCAATTAAAAATTTTAGTCCTTTTAACTCACCAATAAACTGCCCATCTATATGAATTCCATTATTTTCATTTATTTTAGTATTAAGAATTAAATCTTGTTTCAAGCCTCGAGATAAAATACTTATTTTTTTATCTATAAAACTTTTAGTCAACTCATCGTGTAATTTATCAGAAAGTTTGTCTTCTATATTTTTGGTTAGTTGCACCCAATAATCAGAATTTTCTACCCAATTTTTTTTATTTGCTACATATGACCAGGTTCTTACATTTGAAAGTCTATGAGATAATAGATCTACATTTCCGTGATCTCTCTCGAGTCCTTTTAATTGCTCTTTCATAAATGAGCTAGGGATCTTCTTTTTTCTTGTAGTTAAAAATTGAAAAACTTTATCAATAATATTAATATGTTGGCCGTAGGCTTTTTTTTCAAAATCTGGTATCTGACAACACTCCCATAGCAATTCAAGATTCTTATAATATAGAATATTATTAGCCCCTTTTTTTAGAAAATGTCTAAGAACACTTTCATCCAATGAGTCATTTGTTCTTATTAAGTTTTTATTATTTGGTTTTAACTCTAGCGAAGTAATCAATTTTTCTGGATTTTCAAAATTTAAACTAGAATTTCGCCAATAAATCATTTTAGTCTCAGGTAAATGGTGTTTTTCTATATTTTCAATTTCATCTGAATTTAAGTTTTCACAATCACCAGTAGTTCCAAATCCCCCGTCATTTTTATATCTACCAGCTCTTCCAGCAATTTGTGATAATTCAACTAAATTTAATCTTCTAGTTTTTTTTCCATCAAACTTTTTTAGATTAGAAAAAAAAATTTCATCTATATCCATATTTAAACCCATACCGATTGCATCAGTTGCAATTAAATAATCAACATCTCCTGACTGATACAAACCTACCTGTGAATTACGAGTTTTGGGACTCAAGGATCCCATAATAACTGCTGCGCCACCTTTTTGTCGTCTTACTAATTCTGCTATCGCATAAACCTCTTCAATTGAAAAAGCTATTATAGCTACTTTTCTCTCTAATCTAGAAATTTTTTTATATCCAGAATAACTTAATTTTGAGAATCTTTCTTTTTTTTCAAAATTTACATCCTCAATTAGTTCATCAATTATTCCAGCCATCACTTGAGAACCAAGAAACATTGTTAACTTATGTCCCCTAGCGCTAAGTAGTTTTTCTGTAAATACGTGCCCTCTTTCTCTATCCGAACACATCTGGATTTCATCTATAGCAACAAATTCTACCGCCTTATCTTTAGGCATAGATTCTACAGTGCATATGAAATAACTAGCAGAATTTGGAATAATTTTTTCCTCTCCGGTTATTAAGGCAACTTTTTCAGATCCAACTTTTTTGATACATTTGTCGTAAACTTCTCGCGCCAAAAGTCTTAAAGGCAATCCAAATATACCAGACTCAAACTCAAGCATTTTTTCTATTGCAACATGAGTTTTACCCGTGTTGGTTGGTCCTAAGAGAGCAATAATTTTATAAGGTAGATTTTGCATTATAGTGTTTGGTAAATTTTTTTATACTATATATAGATCTAAGTTGAGAACAAAGTAAGATTAAAACATGACCGAATCAATTTGTCAAATGTTCTAATTTTAAAGATTTAAATTGACTTAAAACCCACAGTCCCCGTATGGTCAATGATAGCTTTTTTAAAAAAAGTTATTATGAGAGATTTAACTAAGAAAAATATTTTAAAATTAAAACAATCATCAACATTAGTTATAAATGAAAAGTGTAAAGAACTTATAGGCAGGGGAAAAAAGGTTTACCAGTTTGGGTTTGGCCAATCTCCATTTCCAGTACCTTCAAAAATTGTTGATGCTTTAAAAAAAAATGCTCATAGAAAAGAATACTTACCCATACAAGGTCTTGAAAAATTAAGACACTCGATATCAAATAATATAAGAAAAAAAACAGGAGTTGATTATCCAAAAGAAAATATTGTTATTACACCCGGATCTAAAGAAGCCATGCTTTTACTTCATGTTGCATTTAATGGTGAAATCATTCTCTCTGCTCCTAGTTGGGTTTCTTACGAACCTCAGGCTATTATTGGTAGAAACAAAGTTCATTGGATTCAAACTTCAAGAGAAAATAATTGGTTTCCAACTGCTAAACAATTAGAAAAAAAAATTAAATCAATTAAAAAGAAAAATCTTATATTCATTCTTAATTCACCAAACAATCCATCTGGTACAATATGTAATAATTTAAAAGAACTAGCAGAAGTTGCAAAAAAATATGATCTTATAATTTTATCGGATGAAATCTATACAGACTTAACATTTTGCAACAAGTATGAATCGATCTCCCAATATTATCCAGAAAAAACATTTATTAGCGGAGGTTTAAGTAAATGGTGTGGAGCAGGGGGATGGAGAGTAGGTTTTTTTGCAGTTCCAGATGGATTATCAGAACTTTTGGAAAATATTAAAACTTTAGCAAGTGAGTCTTATTCAACAGTTAATAGTCCAGCTCAATTTGCGGCAGTAGAAGCTTATGAGGGAGATTTTAGTGAATATAAATCTAAAACTATTAATATTCTTAAATCTGTAGGCAACTATGTTTACAATAATTTAAAGTCAAACAAAGTTTTAATTAATCCTCCACAAGGAGCTTTTTATTTGATGCCAGAATTTCCTAACAAAAAGTATAAAAATTCTACAGAATTATGTAAAAGTATTTTAAATGATACCGGGGTAGCAATGTTGCCTGCTTCTGATTTTGGTTTTAATCCTAAAAAGATGCTTACTAGGTTATGTTACATAGATTTTGATGGTTCTGATTTTCTTAATGCCCCAATCAACGGAAAACTATTGGATGATAAAATAATTGAAAAATATGCACCAAATGTAGTTGAAGGTATCCAAAAATTATCAAATTGGGCTAAAAATTTGTAAGATTCTCTTTGACCTTAGTCTTTTTCCATAGTTAAATTATTACATTAACAAACAGGAGATCACATGAAAAAAATAATGTCATTGATTTCAGCAGTTTTAGTAATGTTTGCTTTTTCAAGCCCCATTACTTCAATTGCAAAATCAGCAGAGTTCTTCACAATAGGAACTGGCGGACCTACTGGAGTTTATTTTCAAACAGGTAATGCTATTTGTAAAATGCTTCACAAATCAGCAATAAGTGCTGATCACGGTAGAAAAAAAGGTACAGCTAAAGCATACAGATGTACTGCACCTTCTACAGGTGGTTCAAACTATAATATTGGGCAAATAAAAGATGGTGAGTTTCAATTTGGTGTTGCTCAGTCTGACTGGCAATATCATGCTTATAACGGATCAAGCAAATGGGAAGGTAAGCAATTCAGTAACTTGAGAGCCGTATTCTCAGTGCACAACGAACCATTTCAAATTTGGGCTAGTAAAAAATCTGGGATTAAGAACTTTAAAGGCCTAAAGGGAAAAACAGTAAACATTGGTAATCCAGGTTCTGGTCAAAGAGGAACTATGGAAGAACTAATGAAAGCTATGGGAGCAGACATGAGTATGTTCAAAGCAACTACTGAACTTACTTCTTCTGAGCAAGTAAAAGCTCTTTGTGATGGTAAAATAGATGCATTCGGATATTCAGTTGGATTTCCAAATGGTGCTATGGAACAAGCAGCAACTTGTAAGGCTAAAGCAAGTCCAATTAATCTTACTGGTGCGCCAGTTCAAGGTCTAATCGACGGAGCTGACTACTATGCTAAAGCTGTAATTCCAAAAGGAACTTACTCAAATCAGAAAAAAG
This sequence comes from uncultured Pelagibacteraceae bacterium, assembly GCA_902604055.1. GTDB lineage: Bacteria > Pseudomonadota > Alphaproteobacteria > Pelagibacterales > Pelagibacteraceae > Pelagilacustribacter. The sequence goes on from CACKXA010000007.1 coordinate 24,977, forward strand.
ATGCTACAACATTTGGCGTTAAAGCTACAGTTGTAACAAGCGCCGATGTTTCTGAAGAACTTGTATACCTAGTGACCAAAGCAGTTATGGAAAACTTTGACTCTTTTAGAGAACAACACCCTGCTTTTGGACCCCTAGAAAAGAAAAATATGATAGCTGATGGTTTATCAGCTCCATTACATCCAGGTGCAATTAAGTATTATAAAGAAGCTGGATTAATGTAATTCAACTACTTGTTAATTTAAAAGGCCCAATTTTTATTGGGCCTTTTTTTTTAGAATAATGTATCTTAATTTAAATGAGTCAAAAAATTCAAGACAAAATTAAAAATAAAATTCAAGAAGATATTTCACCTACAAGAAATTTATCAGGTATTCATCTAAAAGTAGTTTTTGGCATAGCTATCCTTTGGACATTATTTCAGCTTTGGTATGCATCTCCTTTCCCTTTTTGGTTTAATATTGGAATGTTTAAAGGCTTACCTGCTAGAGCCATCCACTTAGGCTTTGCTCTAACATTAACTTTTTTAATTTTTCCAGCTGCAAGAGGAAAAAGAATTTCAGCTTTTGATATTCTTATAAGTATAGTTGCAGCATTTTGCTGCTTATATATTTATTTTTTTTACGATGATCTTGTTAATAGAGGCGGGATACTTTTAGTTAGGGAAATATTTGGCTTTAAAGTTCCTGTTGAGCTTATTATAGGAGCGACTGGCATTGTAATACTTTTAGAAGCTACAAGAAGAGCGATTGGATTACCCTTAGTGATTATTGCAGTTTGCTTTTTATTATTTTCTTACTTTGGTAAATATGCGCCTGATATAATTTCTCATGGCGGACTTTCCATTAAAAGACTAGTAGGATTTCAATGGTTTGATCAAGAGGCTATCTTTGGAATACCTATAGGAGTATCAGTAGATTTTATATTTTTGTTTGTACTTTTTGGAGCATTACTAGAAACTGCCGGTGGAGGAAAATATTTTTTAGATTTAGCTTTTGCTATGGTTGGTAAAATGAGAGGAGGACCTGCTAAGGCTGCTATTTTAGGGTCAGGAATGACAGGTATGATTTCAGGTTCTTCAATTGCAAATACTGTTACAACTGGAACATTTACAATTCCAATAATGAAGAAAACTGGTTTTTCTAAAGAAAAAGCTGGAGCTATTGAAGTTTCGTCCTCTGTAAACGGTCAAATAATGCCACCGGTAATGGGAGCTGCTGCATTTGTTATGGCAAGTTTTATTGGTGTTACATATTTTGAAGTAGTTAAACATGCTTTTCTACCTGCTATTATTTCATATATTGCTTTGTTTTATATATCTCATTTAGAAGCTCTTAAATTAGGTCTCAAAGGTATGGATGATTCTGACGTGCCGCATTTAAAGAAAACCTTCTTGTCTGGATTACACTTTTTAATACCAATTTTTGTTTTAATTTATTTACTTGTTTACATGAGATATACAGCTGGCTTTTCAATTTTTTATGCAACAATTTCTTTAATATTAGTTAATTTAGTAAATCGTATTATTAAAAACCCTGATTTTAAAACTGGTTTAATTGACTGGTATAATCAAACAATTATTGGTCTCCAAAAAGGTGCAATCAATATGGTCGGTGTTGGAATTGCAATTGCGACAGCGGGTATAATTGTAGGAGCTGTAGGCTCAACAGGATTAAGCACTAATTTAATTATAGTTATTGAGACAATAGCCAGAGACAATGTAATTATATTGATTTTATTAACAATTATACTTTGCTTGCTACTTGGAATGGGTCTTCCAACTACAGCAAACTATGTAGTAGTTGCATCATTAATGGCTACCGTACTGGTCGATGTCGGAAATGCTTCTGGTTTTATTTTTCCCTTAATAGCCGTTCACTTATTTGTTTTTTATTTTGGCTTAATGGCTGATGTAACACCTCCAGTTGGATTAGCTTCTTATGCTGCGGCTGCAATTTCTGGGGGTGATCCACTAAGAACTGGATTACAGGCAATTTGGTATAGTTTAAGAACAGGCATCTTGCCTATAGTATTTTTGTTTAATCATGAGCTTTTACTTATCGGTGTAGATAATATTTGGCAAGCTTTGATAGTAATAACCACCTCTCTAATTGGAATTTTAGTTTTTACTGCTGCAACTCAACAATGGTTTATAAATAAGTTAAGATGGTATGAAATTATAGCATTTCTAATTATTTCAATATCCTTTTTGGCCCCAGACTTTGTTTTAAGTAAATTTTATCCAAAGTTTAATCAGCAAAAACTTTCAGCAGAAACTATTCAAAATCTTTCTTTTGATCCTGCTAAAGAAGTTCATATTAAAGTAACTAGGGTTACCGAATACGGAGAAAGATATAAGTTGTTCGTCATAGACAAAGGAAAATTTGAGAAAGAATATAATTTAGAGGAATACGGTGTTACTTTCTCTAATGAGAATGATCAAATGACTGTAGATAAATTAAACTGGAAAGGGGAGGCAAAAAAATCTGGAATGCAGATGGGAGATATTGTAAGTAATTTTAAAATCGAAAACCCTGATAGACCAAACAAGGCAATAGTTTATCCTTTCGCTCTTTTATTATTACTAATTTCTGGATATAATAATTACAGACGGAAACTCGAGTGAATAATTATGTTAAAGCAGATTTACAGATGGTTCTGCTACATCGGATTGCACAGGTACGAAAAAATAGATATTAGTTTTAGTTTTGGACCTGGTGGTTCAACCGAAACTGTGAAATGTAAAGATTGTGATATTAAAAAATTAAGAAAAAAACGTTAAAGAATTTTCCAGGTTCCAGATGCAGTTGCAACAATTTTTTCTGAAGCGAATATTTCACTTGAGATAAAAACTAATGACTTTGTCCTTTTTAAAACTTTAACTTTACCAATTAATTTTTCATTTAATTTTCCAGCAGAAATAAACTTAATATCTAAATTAATTGTCACACATCTTTTATCACCAGCAGCAATATGGGCTGCATTCCCCATTCCTGTGTCAGCGATAGTTGCTATAAAACCTCCATGAGCTATACCACCAGTATTAAGAAAATTTTCTAAAATTGTTATACTATATTCAAAATTCATCTCGTCTATCTTCCTAAAAGATAAATCCCCGATATTTTGCATAAAACCTTTTTTAGTTTCGTCCATAAGATTTTTTACCATAAATTGGTGCTAGTTGAGAGAAAATTACAGCTAACAATATTAATAATATTCCAGATATTTTTAATTCACTTAGAAATTGATTTAAAATAATCCATCCAAATATTGCAGCAAAAACACCCTCTAAAGAAAAAATAATTGCAACCGGCGCAGGAGATAAATTTTGTTGACTTAAAGCTTGTAATAAAAATGCTATTCCACTGGACAAAACACCAGCGTAAAGAAGCTCATTTTTTTCCATCATTAAATTTCCTAACGTTATGTTTTCAAAGGCCAAAGAAGGAATAAAAGCTATTATAGATCCAATCAGACAAGTTCCCATCGTAATAGCAATAGGATAATTAAATAATTTTAAAAATTTTGATAAATAAACAATATGAAAAGCCCAAAAAAAAGCACCTAGTAAAACTAATGTGTCTCCCAACCTTACCGACACATTATCTATTTCAGTAAGCAAAAATCCTCCAATAATACAAACGAACACCGCAGGCCAAACAGACCAATGGATTTTTTTTGAAAATAAAAAATATGATAAAGCAGGAACAATTAGGACATAAAATATTGTAAATATTGCTGCATTTGCAACGTCAGTATAAAGTAAAGAGTATTGTTGTAATGCAAATCCTCCACTAAGAAAGAACGCAAGAAGACCTAAATAAATTGAAATGGTATTATAAGAAAAATTTTTTTTTTTAATTTTCTTTAATTCAAAAAAGAAAAAAAAAGGAATTAATGTAATAAAACCTAGAAACATTCTTCCAGCAGTAAAAGAAAAGGGACCGATATAATCCATTCCCATATCTTGAGCAATAAAAGCTGTACCCCATAAAAACGAGCAAGAGATAGCACAGATCAAAGAGATTAATTTTTTGTTCATGATGTTTATTATTGTAATTTAAATTAAACAGCAAGCTTGAAAGCAAAATCTTTTCCTAAACACTCACTTAAATAAACACAAAATTTTGCTCCTTCAGCGCCATCAATTATCCTGTGATCGTAAGACAAAGAAATTGGTAAAATCTTTCTGGAAACAATTTTACCGTTTAGTTTCACCAACTTATCAAAACTTTTTCCAACACCTAGTATCGCTACTTCTGGCGGATTTATTATTGGTGTAAAAAATGTTCCCCCAATGCCTCCTAAACTTGATATTGTCATTGACCCACCAAAGAATTCTTTTTTATCAATTTTTAATTCTCTGCAGAGTTTACTTGTCTTTTTTAATGCTTCACCTATCTCCTTTATACTCATTTGATCAATATTTCTTATTTTAGGCACCATTAAACCGTGAGGCGTATCCACTGCAAAACCTAAGTGAAAATACTTTTTATAAATTACTTTATTTAAATTTGGATCAATCGAGGCATTAAAGTTTGGAAAAACTTTAAGTGCGCTTACTAAAGCTTTTGATATAAACGCTAGAGGAGTAACTTTTATCATTTCCCCAGAATAATAGTCATACAGCGATGATCTAAACTGCTCCATTTCAGTAATATCAATTTCTTCATGTTGAGTTACATGTGGGATTTCAGTCCAAGATCTAACTAACTGAGGACCTGATAATTTTTTAACTCTAGGTATATCTTTTAATTCAATTTTTCCAAACTCTTCATGAGAATATTCTTCCTTATGAATTTTTTTTTCTATTTTTCCACTACTTACAGTAACTTGTGATCTAACAAAATTTTTGACATCTTCCTCTGAAACTCTTCCAGCTCTTTGTGTTCCCTGAATTTCAACAACGTTTGCTCCCAACTCTCTTGCAAACTTTCTTACTTTAGGGCTAGCAGACTTACTTCCGCTTTGAGAAATAGGTGGGGCGGGTATCATTTCCTTTTGTTTAGTTGATTTTTGTTTTTCTATTTCTACCTTTTTTTCTATTTTTTTATCTTCATTTACATCTTCTTTTTTTTCTTTGGCTATACTTTTAGACTTTAGATTAAGAATAAGATCTCCTTGATTTACTTTATCTCCAACTTTAATATTAATCTTTTCTACAACTCCTTCTTGAGTTGATGGCACTTCGACACTAGATTTGTCACTTTCTAAAGTAATTATAGAATCATTTTTTTTGATAAGTTGACCTACTTTTACAAGAACTTCTATAATCTCTACATCCTTAAAGTCGCCCATATCTGGAACTAAAATTTTTATACTCATAATTATAAATTAGACGGAAAATCTTTATCCTTGTCAATTTTATATTTCTTTATTGCTTTTTCTGCTTTTTTAGTTTCAATTAGTTGTTCTTTAGCCAGTGCACTTAGAGTGTAAGCAACTATATGTTCTTTATCTACTTCAAAAAATTTTCTTAATTTTTTTCTTGTATCACTTCTTCCGTATCCATCAGTTCCTAATGAATAAAATTGTTTGTCCGTATAAGGTCTTATTTGATCGGAGAATGACCTAGTATAGTCTGAGGCCGCAATTACAGGACCTTCTCTTTTTTCTAAACATTTTTGTACATAAGATTTTTTCTTTTTCTCATTGGGGTTTAAAAGGTTCCATCTTTCAATTTCCATACCATTTCTTCGCAATTCATTAAAACTAGTTACACTCCAGACATCTGAGTCCACACCATATTCTTTTGATAAAATTTCAGCCGCTGAAATAATTTCTCTTAAAATTGTTCCTGAACCTAAAAGTTGAACTTTAATTTTTCCTTTATTGTTATTTTCTTTAAATAAATACATGCCTTTGAGTATTCCTTCAGAGCACCCTTTAGGTTTTGCTGGGTGAGAATAATTTTCATTCATAGCGGTTATATAGTAAAAAATGTTTTCTTTTTTTTCATGCATCCTCTTAATTCCTTCTCTTAGTATAACTGCCATTTCATAAGAAAATGTTGGGTCATAACTTACACAATTAGGAATATTAGAAGCTAATAGTTGGCTATGACCGTCTTGGTGTTGCAATCCCTCACCAGCTAATGTTGTTCTACCTGCTGTTGCTCCAATTAGAAACCCTCTAGCTTGAGAGTCTCCCGCTGCCCAGGCCAAGTCCCCTACTCTTTGAAAGCCAAACATAGAATAGAAAATATAAATCGGAATCATTTCTAAATCATGATTAGTATAAGACGTTCCCGCCGCTATCCAAGATGACATAGCACCAGACTCAGTAATTCCTTCTTCTAATACTTG
>CACKXA010000008.1 GCA_902604055.1 uncultured Pelagibacteraceae bacterium
CAAAAAATGTTCATCCTGCATAGGTAGTGGAGCAGCTAAAGGTTCTAAACCTGCGAAATGTAATTACTGTTCTGGAAGAGGAAAGGTAAGAACTAATCAAGGTTTTTTTACTATTCAACAAACCTGTCCTCAATGCAGCGGGTATGGAGAGACAATCAACGATCCATGTAAAAATTGCAGTGGCAATGGAAAAGTTCAAGGCAGTGAAAATGTAACTGTAAAAATTCCAAAGGGAGTTGATGATGGAACTAGAATAAGACTTTCAGGTAAAGGTGAGGCTGGTACAAAAGGTGGGGCTAGTGGTGATCTTTATCTTTTTATATCCATTGATAATCATAATATTTTTAAAAGATCCGAAGAAAATTTGTATTATGAACTTCCCATTACCTTCTCTGATGCTGCTTTAGGAACAACAGTAGAGGTTCCTTCAATTGATGGGGGGAAGTCGAAGATTAAAATTCCTGCTGGAACACAACATGGTAAACAATTCAGACTTAGAGGAAAAGGAATGCCAATCTTAAGAAGAAGTATATTAGGTGACTTATATATTAGAATAGTTACGCAAGTTCCAAATTCTCTTTCGAAAAGACAAAAAGAAATTCTTCAAGAATTTAATGAGATAGAAAATAATAAACCAGATCCAGTAATTAAAAGTTTCTTTGAAAAAGCAAAAAAATTTTGGAAAAGTTCTTAGCTTAAATGGAATTTGATCAAATAATGTCTGTGGTATTCTTAATTGCAGTATTAGCTCTAATCTTACCTGGGTTTTTGTCTACAAATAATAAGCTTAAACAATTTATGAAAAATTTATCTATTTGGGCTATAATTGTGCTTATTATTATTGTAATTATTTACATAATTAAGTAATGAAAAAAATCAATTTATCTATTACTGGATGCATGGGTAGAATGGGTCAACAACTCATTAAGTCCGCTAAAAATAATAGAAATTTCAAAGTTGTTTCTTTAACAGAAGATAAAAGAATTAACAAAAAACTAATTGGAATTAAGCCAGAATTAAATACATCCGATGCTTTTAAAAAAACAAACGTGATAATTGATTTTACAATTCCTAAATGTACGTTAGAAGTTCTTAAAATTGCTAGTAGACTTAAGAAAAGAGTTGTAATAGGAACAACTGGTTTTACAAAACGTCAAGAAAAAATTATCAAAAATTATTCTAGAAAGATTCCTATTTTGAAAGCTGGAAACATGAGTTTAGGAGTAAATTTATTAATGTATTTAACTGAGATTGCTTCAAAAACTCTAGGTAATAGTTTTTTGAGTAAAATCTATGAAGTTCATCATAAACACAAAATAGATTACCCGTCTGGCACTGCATTAATGTTAGGAAAAGGAATTGCAGATGGTAAACATAAAAAATTGCAAAGTTTAATTGGAAAAAAATACTTAAATAAAAAATCCTTTCCATACTCAAAAAAAATTAATTTTAATTCTATGAGAAAAGGAGAAGTAATCGGTGAACATGAGGTAAGATTCTCTAGTGGAAAAGAAATAGTAACTCTGAACCATGAGTCTTTCGATAGAGCATTATATTCAGAGGGTGCTTTAACAGCAGCAAAATGGTTAAAGAATAAAAAACCTGGACTGTACTCCATGAGGGATCTTTTAGATTTTAAGTGAACAATGAAGAAAAATCTAAGATCATTTTAAAGATCTTAAATAAAACTTATCCTAAAGTTCCGATACCCTTAAACTATAAGAATATATTTACTCTATTGATATCAGTTTTGCTTTCTGCTCAATGCACTGATGTAAATGTAAATAATGTTACGAAAGACATTTATCCAAAATACAATAAACCTAAACATTTCGTAAAACTAGGAAGAAAAAAAATTGAGCGATTAATAAAAAGAATTGGAATATTTAGGGTCAAAGCAAAAAGTATATTTTATCTGTCAAAAACTTTAGTTGAAAAATACAAAGGTAAAGTGCCCAACACTTATGAAAAATTAGAACAATTGCCTGGAGTTGGTCATAAAACGGCTAGTGTTGTTATGTCTCAAGGATTTGGATTTCCAGCTTTTCCAGTGGACACGCATATTCATAGACTTGCTCAAAGGTGGGGCTTAACAAATGGAAAAAATGTTGTGCAAACAGAAAAGGATTTGAAAGAAATCTTTCCGAAAAAATACTGGAATAAACTTCATTTGCAAATAATCTGGTATGGAAGAGAATATTGTAAAGCTAGAGATTGCTATGGAATAACTTGTAAAATTTGTAAAAACTGTTATCCAAATAGAAAAAAACCAATTAAAACCAAAAAAGCATAAATGAAAATCTTAGGAATAGGCAATGCTATTGTAGATGTTATTTGTAAAGTTGATGACAACTTTATTGTAAAGAATAATTTAACAAAAAGTACTATGAAACTCGTAGATGAGTCGGAGTTTAAAAAAATATTATCAATTCTTAAAATAGAAGAAACTGTTTCTGGAGGTTCAGTTGCTAATTCAATAGTAGGGCTTTCTCAGCTTGGTAACAAAGTTGGATTTATTGGTAAAGTTAGTGACGATCAATTAGGTAACAAGTACGAGGAGGGTTTAAAAAAGGAAAATGTTACTTTTTTTTACTCAAAGAAAAAGGAGCTAATACCAACTGGAACATGCTTAATACTAATTACTCCTGATTCGGAAAGGACTATGATTACCTTTCTAGGTACGGCTGGAAAAATTAATGAAAAAGATATTAATACTAAAGCAGTAAAAAATAGTGAAATCTTATTTCTTGAAGGCTATCTTTGGGATGAAGGAAATCCTAAAAAAGCATTTGAAAAAGCGATTAATAACTCGCATAAGGCTGCTATGTCATTATCAGACTTGTTTTGTGTTGAAAGGCACAAGCCTAATTTTCTTGAATTAGTTAAAAATAAACTAGATATTACATTTGCAAATGAACAAGAGATAATGTCTTTAATTGAGGTAAAGAAATTCGACGATGTTATTAGTTTTGCAAAAGAAACTAACAAATTAATTATTATTACTCGAGGAGAAAAAGGAGCTTTGGCAATTAATGGTAATGAGGTTATTGAATGTCCAGCTAAAAAAGATCTTAAAATTAAAGACTTGACGGGTGCTGGAGATTTGTTTGCTGGGGGTTTTCTTCATGGATATATTAATAATAAATCTTTGAAAGAAAGTTTAGAGATTGGAACTGAAATGTCTTCTAAGGTAATTCAAATTATTGGTGCAAGACTTTAATTTATTTTTTTCTTCTTTTAAAACTTCCTTTTCCTTTTTTTGGTTTCACAACTCTTTTACGGTATTTTTTTGTAAAAAGTTCAATAGCAAATTTATTTCTTTTTTTCATAAACTATATCCATTTTTATAGTTTAGAATAAAGTTTTCATCTGAAAATTGAGATTTTATTTTTTTTCTTAGTCTATAGATATGTGTCTCAACAGTATGTGTATCAGCATCTATCGAGTATTTCCAAACTTCTTTTAAAATCTTATCTTTGCTTATAGGTGTTGTATTAAGTAAAAATAATTCCAAAAGTTGAATTTCTTTTTCAGTCAATAGTATATTATCTAACTTCTTAATAAGTTTTTTTTCATTTTTATCTAAAATATAATCCTTAATTTTTATTGAGGAGTTTTTTGAGTAATTCTTTTTTATAATAGATTTTTCAATACTTTGATTTAAGTCTTTTATAGTAGTTGGAAGATTGAGTTTTTCGGTAAACAGATTTGCATGCTGATTGACAGAGTTGAAAGCCAAAACTTTGATTTTATCACTTTTTTTAAGTGATTCTTTTTTAGCTATATCTACATTTTTGAAGAAATCTTCGTGAATAAGCAGCACATCATGTTCGTCAAATATTTGAGTATTAAATTCTTTTTTAGCAAATTTTATCTTAAAGTTTAAATAATCTTTAAGTTCTTCTAGTGAAGTATTGAAGTTTTGGGATCCAAACGCTAAAACATTTATTCGATGCATATTTATATAAAAAATAAAAAACTGTTTACTGATTACTATAATGTAAAATGTGCTGTTGGTAAAAGAGGAATTAAGATTAAAAAAAGAGAGGGCGATCTAATTACACCAAAAGGTAAGTATAAAGTCATGTATATATTCTTCAGAAAAGACCGAATTTCAAACTTAAAAACAATTATCCCTAAACTTTCTATAAATAAAAATATGGGATGGTGTAACGATCCTAAATCAAAAAAGTACAATAAACTAATTAAATTTCCTTATAAATATAGTGCAGAAAAACTTTATAGAGCTGATAATATTTATGATCTGATACTAGTGCTAAATTATAATAATAACCCAATTATTAAAAATAAAGGTAGCGCAATATTCATTCACATTGCCAAAAAAGATTATAAAAGTACGGAGGGGTGCGTTGCGGTTAGCAAAAAAGATTTAAAAAAAATTGCTAAAGAAATCGAAAAAAAAACAATTATCAATATTAGTTAAGACCTATCACCAAATATAGAACTTCCTAATCTTAAAAATGTAGCTTTATAATTTAATGCCTTCATGTAATCAGACGACATACCCATGCTAAGTTCTTTTAAACCTAGTGAAAGATTTAATTCTGACAAACTTTTAAAATATTGATCAGTTTTCCCATCATTAGGTGGTATAGCCATTAGACCGATGACATTCATCTTTTTTTCCATTGTACAATAATTGTAGAAAGCATCGACTTCGTGATATGGAATTCCTGATTTTTGAACTTCATTGCCCATATTTACTTGAATGAAGTAACTAACCGATTTATTTAGACTAATTTGAAATTTACTAAGATTATCTGCTAATTTTTGATTATCTAAAGAGTGAATGTAATCAAACACTTCAATGGCTTTTTTTGCCTTATTACTTTGTAACTTACCTATCATATGAAGTCTTAGGTTAGTTTTAGCCTTTTTTATTTCAGACCATTTAGCTTCAGCCTCCTGAACTTTATTTTCACCAAAATGATCATGGCCATATTGTATAAGCGGCATTATATGATCGAGGGTGAAGGTTTTACTTACAGCGACTATTTTTGTGCCTTTAATGCCAGTATTAGATATATTAGATTTTATTTTATCAAATCTTTCAATTATGATGCTCATATGTTTGTCCTTCAAAATAAATACTTTTTATTAATAGAAAGTATAAAAGATTTAGATATAAAAAATATCAAACTTATTAATAAATATACAGTCATTTATAGAAATACAAACAAGAATGAAAATTTAAATGAATTGATCAAGTTTAGAAGACTTTGTAGAACAAAAAAAATTGCATTTTTTGTATCAAATAATGAACGATTAGCCTCAATCCTTAAAGCTGACGGTTTATATATTTCAGCTCATAACTCAAATTTGAGATTAACTAAACTTAAAATATCCAATTTTCAAATTATAGGGTCTGCTCATAATTTAAAGGAACTCAACATAAAGAAATTACAAGGATGTTCTTCAATAGTTTATTCGAGATTATTTAAGGTTCACTATGGGCAAAAAAAGGGTTTTTTAGGAGTTATTAAGTTTAATCTGTTAAAACTTTCAAGAAAAGAGGATTTAGTCCCTTTAGGTGGAATCAAATTATCAAATTTAAATAAACTTAAAACAGTTAATTCAAAATCTTTTGCAATGTTATCAGAGGTAAAAAAAAAGCCGGCTAAAATATTTAGCCGGCTTTTTTAAATTTACTATTAACTACTTATATTAGAAGTCCATAGCTATTGTGAACACAGTCATTTTCTCATCTTTAGCAGTTACGTAGTCAGCGTTAGAAACGTCAACTATGTGTGCTCCTAGAGTAGCACCACCAAAAATGTAAGCAACTTGAATTACTTCCATTTCTGATTCTACTTTAGTTTTTGTGTTCGAAGCTTTAGTTGCTGCAATAGCAACGTTAGTTGTAGCTTCAGACTTTTCTTCATTGTAAGATATGCTCAATGCATCGTTAACTGCGAATTCGATACCATAAGCATCGTTTTCGTACATAGTTTTCGCGCCGTTCTTAGCAACTAGTGCTGGAGCGTGATAACCTTTGTTGTAACCAACTTTGAAGTTACCCATTGCATATTTTGCGTAGTAGTTACCTGACTCAAATTCTTGAGCCGTAGCATGACTGTTGCTAGCGTCGAAGTAATCAGCTCCAATACCTAATCCGTCGATTGGAGTCATAGTTACTGCGATATGCTGAGCATCACCACCTGCTGTAGCTGATAGAGCATTTACTGGTCCAGCATTTTTAAAGCTGTTACCTTGTCCATCATTTAAGTTAGGTGCGTAACCTACTTTTACAGTTGTGCTTAATGGTAATAAGTCTGCTGGTAAGTGGTATTGTACGTTAGGATAGTTAGACACGTCACCACCATAAGCTACTGTCATAGTGTTACCGTAGTCTGTACCTACTCCTAAAGCTCCGATACCGTATCCAAGCTCTTGAGATAATCCACCTTCTGAATCGAAGAAACCGATCGTACCCATGTCACCCATACCAATTACTAGTTGTGAGTCATCATTTGTAGCAGCTCCACCGTCAGCTGGATCTAATTCAGTGCTGTAGCTCCAAGTGAAACCATTATCCATTTCACCAGATGCTGTGAAATTTAATTCGTTTCCAACACCGATACCTTTGTCGTTAGAATCTGTTGCTCCACCGATTTTGTATGATGCTTTTGCAGCGCCTGAAACTGAAAGTTCACCCGCTGTAGCAGCAAAAGAAATCGCGAAAGAAGAAACTAATACTAACAATGTTTTAGTTATGTTTTTCATTATTTTTCCTTTGTTATTTATTATTTAAATAATAATGATGTATTTCTATCAAATCAGAACAATAAGTGAGTATTAACTATAGAAATTAGGCTTTTTTCTATATAGTGTTGTATAAATACAACTATATTTTTCGCTAAAAGACCAAATAAATAGTGATTATTCAGTTATTGAAGTTATATATGAGTATACTAACAAGAGAAATTATGAATAATTTTAAGCTTAAATTTCCACTAAAATTGACTGTAATTTTGATTTTTTTATCTCTGACTGCTTGCGGAGGTTTTGCAAATTATGAAAAAGTAGATCAACGAGAACGTCCTGACGGAGCAAAAGCAAAAGCTAGAAAAAATATTGAGGAGGGAAGAGGTGTCGGGATTGGAAGTTTAGGTGGACGATTGGGAAAAACATCTTACGAATTTAGTACCTCTAACCCTATGTGGAGAGCATCTCTTGAAACTTTAGACTTTCTTCCATTAACCACTGTAGACTATTCTGGAGGTATTATCATTACAGACTGGTATTCGGACAGTAATTCTGCGGAGGAAGCGATAAAAATCTCACTTAGGTTTTTAGCTAATGAAGTGAGAAGTGAGAGTTTAAAAGTAATTGTTCATCAAAAGACTTGCTCAGCAAATTTAAATTGTAAAGTAACTTTACTTTCAAACACAAAAATTAAAGAGGAATTACATACTGCTATACTAAGAAAAGCAGCTGTATTAGAAAAAGAGTCTAAGAAGAAAAAGAAATAATTTCCTAATGGAACGCGTTAACTTTCAAGCAATTGAAAAAAAGTGGCAAAAAAAATTTCATACTTCAAATCTTTATAATAAAGAAGGAAAAAAATTTTATTGCCTGGAGATGTTTCCATACCCTTCTGGAAAAATTCATATGGGACACGTAAGAAACTATACTATTGGCGATGTTATAGCTAGGTACAAGTATCTGAATGGTTTCAATGTTTTGCATCCAATGGGTTGGGATTCTTTTGGATTACCAGCAGAAAATGCTGCTAGACAAAATAATTTAAACCCTGAAGTCTGGACAAAGCAAAATATAGAGATGATGAAACAACAGCTAAAAATGCTGGGGTTATCGATAGACTGGGATTTGGAAGTATCTACTTGTAATAAAGATTATTACAAGCATCAACAAGAGTTATTCATAGATTTTTACAAACAAGGATTAGTTTCAAAAAAAGAAACCTATGTCAATTGGGATCCAATTGAAAAAACAGTTCTGGCGAATGAACAGGTAATAAACGGTAAAGGTTGGAGATCAAATGCGGTTGTGGAAAGAAAAAAATTATCTCAATGGTTTTTCAATATTACAAAGTTTTCTGATCAACTTTTAAATGATTTAGATGACCTAAAAGGTTGGCCGGACAAAGTTAAACTTATGCAAAAAAATTGGATTGGAAAATCAATAGGTTGTGAATTGGATTTTAAAGTTAAAAGTTTAAGTAAAAATATAAGAATATTTACCACTCGACCAGATACAATTTTTGGAGCAAGTTTTATTGCTATATCATCCGACCACGAAATTTGTAAAAACTTTAGTGATAAAGATGATTTTAAATTATTTCAAAAAGAATGTTCTAAAATTGGAACTACAGAGGAAGCTCTGGCAAATGCTGAAAAGATTGGCTATGATACAAAATTATTAGCTGAACACCCTTTTATTAAAGATAAAAAATTACCAATATACGTAGCTAATTTTGTATTGATGGATTATGGAAACGGTGCAATTTTTGGGTGCCCCGCTCATGACCAAAGAGATTTTGATTTTGCTAAAAAGTACAAGTTGCCAATCATAAAAGTAGTATCTGATAATAAATCATTAACAGGTGACCAAATGAAAGAGGCTTATACTGGAGAAGGTAAAATAATTAATTCAGATTTTTTAAATGATCTAGATATTGATCGAGCAAAGAATAATATAATCGAAAAAATTGAAAAGAAAAAAATTGGAACAAAGAAGACTTTGTTTAGACTAAAAGATTGGGGTATATCAAGACAAAGATATTGGGGCTGTCCAATTCCAATGATTTACTTAGAGGACGGGTCTGTGGTTCCAGTTGACAAGAGCGAGCTACCAATTACTCTTCCAGAAAAGATTGATCTAAATTCTTCTGGAAATCCCCTTGATAATCACCCTAGCTGGAAAAAAACATTCCATAAAAAAACTGGAAAACCTGCGATAAGAGAAACAGATACATTGGATACATTTGTAGACTCTTCTTGGTATTTTTTGAGATTTTGCTCTCCAAAAGATGAAAAGAGTCCATTTAACGATGAACAAACAAACTATTGGATGCCAGTGGATCAGTATATTGGAGGAATTGAGCATGCAATTCTTCACTTGTTGTATTCTAGATTCTTTATGAAGGCTATCAAGCAAACTAATACTAAAATTAAGTGTTCTGAACCTTTTAAAAATTTGTTTACTCAAGGAATGGTTTGTCACGAAACTTATAAAGATTTAAAAGGCAACTGGCTAAGTCCTGAAGAAGTAGAAAAAATTTCAGAAAAAAAAGCTATAAAAAAAATCAATAAAACAGAGGTAAAAATAGGTCCCTCGGAATCGATGTCTAAATCTAAAAAAAATACGATCGATCCTGAAATAATGATTAAACAATATGGAGCAGACTCTGTAAGGTGGTTCATTTTATCAGATAGTCCTCCAGAAAAAGATGTTCAGTGGTCAGACTCGGGTGTAGTTTCATCTAGTAAATTTCTACAAAAAATCTGGAATTTAAATAAATTAATAATTGATAAAGACGAGAAAATCGTAAATGAAAAAAAACAAGAAATTTTTGAAAAAAATATAAATTTATATGTCTATAAGATTGATAGGGCAATTAATCACTTCCAATTCAATGTGGCCATTGCAAATTTTTATGAAATTTATAGGTATTTTAATGATGAAATTAATAAAGAGATAAGTAACAAATCTCTTGTTTCATGTATGATAAAAATTATGAAGTTAATGATACCATTCACTCCTCACTTGGCTTATGAATGTTTGACAAATTTAAATTGTAAAAATCTAAATCAATGGCCAAAAATCGATAAGAATATTATAGAAAGTACTAAGGTAAAAATGGTAGTTCAAATCAATGGTAAAACAAGAGATGTGCTAGATATTAAAAGAAATCTTGATGAAACGGAGGTAAATATATTGGTTAAAAATTCAATTAAAGCAAAAAAATACATAACTGATAAAACTATTATAAAAACCATTTTTGTAAAAAATAAAATCATAAATTATATAATTAAAAATTAATGAGTAAAATTAGTAAAAGAATAATCTTTTTAATATCTATTTTTCTATTATCGTCATGCGGTTATAAAGTTTTAGATAATTCGAAATTAAAAAATTATAACGTCAAGGAAATGAGAACTTACGGGGATAAGAGAACAAATTTCTCAATTAAAAATAGTTTAACTTTAGGAAAATTTGATAACGCAAAAAACAATTTAATTATTGAAATAAATACAAAAAAAAACAAAGGTATAAAGGAAAAAAATATCAAAAATGAAATCTCAAAATACGAAATATCATTAAGCTCAAAGATAAAAATAGATTTTTTAGAAAAAAATAAACAGGAAGAATTCAGTGTAAAATCTACGGGAAATTATGCTGTTTCGGACAAATATTCTACGACATTAAAAAACGAGAAAAGATTACTAGAAAATTTAACTAATGATATATCCAATAAGATTCAAAATGAAATTAATTTGATAATAAATGATCTATAAAAGTTACATATTAGAGCAAAGTTTTGATGCTATTAAAAAAACTAATTTATTTTTATTTTACGGAGAAAATCAAGGGCTAAAAAAAGAATTTAAAGAACAGATAAAAAAAGAATTTAAAAGCGAAGAAATACTTAACTTATTCCAAGATGAAATCCTAAAAAATGAAAATATTTTACTAAGTGAAATTAATAACAGATCCCTATTTGATACAAAAAAGATAATTATAATCAACCAAGTCAGTGATAAAATTTTTGACTTAATTGAAGATTGCTCTAGTTCGCTTAAAGAGGATAAACTATTTTTATTTTCAGATATTTTAGATAAAAGGTCAAAAATTAGAAACTTTTTTGAGAAATCTAAAACTTTTGGAACTGTACCATGTTATCAAGATAATGAAATTACATTAAAAAAAATAATTACAACAAAATTAAAGGACTACGAAGGACTCAATAATCAGGTAGTAAATCTTATTTTGCAAAATTCTAGTTTTGATCGAGATAGTATAAATAATGAGATCGGAAAAATTACAAGCTTTTTTAAAGATAAGAAAATAGAATTTGATAAATTAGAATTTTTGCTAAACCTGAGAAGTAACGATGATTTTAACCTTCTAAAAGATGAGGCTATCAAAGGAAATAGAGCAAAAACTAACAGATTGCTGGCAGATACAATTTTTGAGACAGAAAACAATATTTACTATTTAAATGCAATTAATCAGAGGATTAATAAAATTAATGAAATTGTAAGTATGAAAGTTGAAGGGTCAAACATTGAAATGGCTGTAACAAATTTAAAACCACCAGTATTTTGGAAGGATAAACCAGTGTTAATTGAGCAAGCAAAAAAATGGGATAAAATTAAAATACTTACAGCCTTGAATAAAACTTACGAGACAGAATTACAATTAAAGTCTAATTCATCTATAAAAAAAGATTTATTAATAAAAAATTTAATAGTAGATTTGTGCTGTGTTGTTAATTCCGCTTAAGAAGATTTGAGATTAATTCAAATTGTTCTAAATTTTTGTATAAAATGGTAATTTTACCCGAATTATTTCTTTTATTCTGAATAGAAACATTTAAACCTAAGTTGTCTTGTATCTTGTTCTGTTCGCTTAAAATATTTGCATCAACTTTTATTTGCCCAACTTTTTGCGGCCCTTTTTCATTTCTAACTAGAATTTCTACACTCCTGGCGCTTAGATTTTTCTTAACCACCTCTTCTGCAATATTTGTTGCACTAGGCAATCCAATTAAAGGTCTCGCCTGTCCAGCGGTTAAATTACCTTCTTCTATCATTCCTATAACGTCTAGTGGTAGAGATAAGAGACGCAAAGTATTGCTTATGTGACTTCTACTTTTTGACATAAACCTTGCAATCTTTTCATGATCGTATCCAAATTCATCAGATAATCTTCGATATCCTTTGGCTTCTTCTATTATATTTAAATCATCTCTTTGTATATTTTCTACTATAGCTACCTCAAGAGATTCATTATCATTTAATTCTAAGATAATAATCGGAACTTCATGCAAGCCTGCCCTTTGCGCAGCTATCCATCTTCTTTCGCCTGCAACAATTTCATACTTGCCAGTCTCTGCTTTGTCGTCCCTAACAGCGATTGGTTGAATAATGCCATTTTTCTTTATAGAATTGGCCAATTCTTCTAGTTTTTTCTCATCAAAATGAGCTCTAGGCTGAAATTTATTCGGACTAAGATCCCCAATATTCGCTTTAGTTATATTATTTTGAATAGAACTATTATTACTACTTGGTTCTTTTTTTTGGTCACCGAATAAAGCACTTAAGCCTCTTCCTAGTCCCTTTTTTTTAAATGAACTCACGCCGCACTTTCTACATTTGGATTCTTTTTAATTAAGAATTCATCCGCTAATTTAAAGTAAGATTTGCTTCCTAAACACGTTTTGTCATAAATAACACACGGCATACCGTGTGACGGTGCCTCAGATAATCTGACATTTCTAGGTATTACAGTTTCATAGACTTTCTCCTTAAAATAATTTCTTGCTTCTTTATCAACCTGTGAAGACAACTTATTTCTTTTATCAAACATCGTAAGTAAAATTCCTCTTACTTTTAAGTTTGGATTTAATTTAACTTTGATTCTATCTATTGTCTTGACCAACTGAGTAATACCCTCCAAAGCAAAAAATTCTGTTTGAAGAGGAACTAATATTTCATTAGATGCTACTAAAGCCATTATTGTAAGCAGACTGAGTGAAGGCGGACAATCTATGAATATATTATCGTATTTTGATAGTGAATTGTTTTTTCCATGATCTAAAATTTTTTTTAAAACAAATGCTCTGTCTGAGTCGTTTGCTGTTTCCACTTCCAAGCCCGACAAATTAACATTTGATCCTATGATATCTAAATTTTTAATATCTGTTTTTTGAATGGCAGTGTTCAATTCGATTTTTTTTATAAGTAAATTATAAATATTATTTTCTTCATCATTGTTAGATCTTCCTAAACCTGTTGTCGCGTTACCTTGAGGATCCAAATCAATGATAAGATTATTTTGACCCAAAATGGACAGTGATGTAGCTAAATTGATTACTGTAGTTGTTTTACCTACTCCACCTTTTTGATTTATTACGGCTATAGTGGATTTGTTGTTCATTTCATTTTACCTCGACCAATATTATTTTTGAATCTTGGTCTGTAATACTGTTTTCTAACTTATAGCTATAATTGCTCCCTAATGAAACATTATTAATTTCAGTCTGTGCATCTTTACCCTTTAAAATAATTATTTTATGAGGCTTATTTATCATTTCACGTGAAATATCTATGATTTCCTTCAATTTTTTAAAAGCTCTACATATTATTGTATTTGCAGCAATCCTGCCTTCATAAACATCTCCTTTTACCTCTAAATTTTTTAGATCAAGTTTATCCTTCATTTTATTGAGAAAATCCCTTTTAACTGGCGATTTTTCGTACAATTTCACGTGAAATCCATTATTATTAGACTGGATTGCTAATATTAGACCAGGAAATCCTGCTCCTGAGCCAAAATCAGCGATATTATTGACTTTTTTGCCATCTAAAAATTTCAGAATTTGAGCCGAATCAAGAATATGTCTTAGCCAAATATTGTTTTCGGTACTTTTAGATATTAGATTATATTTTTTATTATAATCTAAAAGACAATCATGGAACAATTTAAGTTTGTCAATTGATAAATCTGTAAAATCTAGCTCATTTCTAAGCACTTTGATAACATTTTTATCACTCATTAAGCTCTTTTCTTAATATTTGATCTTCTGAGATAAGAAAGGATAATTATAACTGCAGCTGGAGTTACTCCATCTATTCTTATAGCCTGTCCAAGCGTTTTTGGCCTTATAGATTTGAGTTTTGATTTAATTTCATTTGAAAGTCCACTTAGTAAATCATAATTTATGGTTTCAGGTATAGTGACAGACTCATCTTTCCTAAAAGATTCAATGTCATTAGACTGTCTGTCTAAATAACCTAAGTAGTGAGCGTCGATTTCAACCTGTTTATCAAAATGGGGACCGAAGAAGGGTATAGAAGGAAATACTTGCCTTATTTTTGCCATATTTACATTTCTCTGACCTATTATTTCTATAACAGATCTTTTTACCCCATCCATAGCAATTTTTATAGAAAATTTCTTTGCCTGATTTGGGGAGAGGAAATTTGATCTTAAAGATTTGTTTAATTTAAATAATTTTTTTTCTTTATCAAAAAAAATATTTTTTCTTTTGTTACTCAATAGATTAATTTTAATTCCTAAAGGAGATAATCTTTGATCTGCATTATCTGCTCTTAAAGTTAATCTGTATTCAGCTCTAGAAGTAAACATCCGGTAAGGTTCAGAAACACCCTTTATAATTAAATCATCAATCATAACCCCTATATAAGAGTTAGACCTACTTAAAATAAATTCTTTGTTGCTTTTAACTTTTAGAGCAGCATTTACTCCAGCTATAAGACCTTGCGCAGCGGCTTCTTCATAGCCAGTAGTTCCATTTATTTGACCTGCTAAAAAAAGACTTTTAATCTTTTTTGTTTCTAAAGTAACTTTAAGCTCACGAGGGTCAACAAAGTCGTATTCAATGGCATATCCAGCTCTTTTCATTTTAACTTGCTCTAAACCCTTGATTTTAGCTAATATTTGAAGCTGTATCTCCTCTGGTAGAGACGTAGATATACCGTTGGGATAAACAGTATTATCTGTTAAACCCTCTGGCTCAAGAAATATTTGATGTTTTTCTTTTTCCTTAAATTTTACAATTTTATCTTCAATAGCTGGGCAATATCTTGGGCCAACTCCTTTAATATTGCCAGAGTACATTGCGCTCTTAGAAATATTCTCACTTATAATTTTATGAACTTCATCATTAGTGTAAGTCATGCCGCACTTAATTTGTTTATTGTAAAGTTTGTCAGTTAAAAAAGAAAAATAATGAGGATCATCATCTGCTGGCTGCATTTCAAGTTCATCATAATTGATGGTATCTCCATCAAGTCTAGGCGGTGTACCAGTTTTAAGTCTTCCAATTTGTAAGTTAAGTTTTTCTAATTGTTCACTTAATCCCGTTGAAGGTTTTTCATCATATCGGCCAGCAGGTGTCTGTTTTTCTCCTATATGAATTAGACCATTTAAAAAGGTTCCGGTGGTAAGTATTAATTCTTTACATCTTACCTCATTTCCACTCTGACATATAAAACCGATTACTTTATTTTCATTAAATAAGAATTGTGTAACGGGATCGGCTATTACTTCTAAATTTTTATAATTTAGTAAGATCCTTTGCATATGCTCTTTGTATAGAGCTCTATCTGACTGAGTTCGAGGCCCCTGAACTGCTGGTCCTCTACTTCTGTTTAATAATCTAAATTGAATGCCAGATTTGTCAGCTACAACACCCATAACTCCATCTAAAGCATCTATTTCTCTTACTAAATGGCCTTTGCCTAATCCTCCAATAGCTGGATTACACGACATTTCGCCTATCGTCTCTATTTTATGTGTAAAAAGTGCAGTATTCACGCCCATTCTAGCGGATGCGGCAGCGGCCTCACATCCTGCGTGCCCACCACCTATAACAACTACATCGAAGCTTTGTTTTATCATGAGATGAATGTATCGCGGTATATTAGGAATACAAGAAGTATTTTATTTGCCAATACAGAAGTCTTTAAATATTGATCCAAGAATTTCTTCAACATCAACTTTGCCAACAATACTTCCAAGGTGACGTGTGGCCATTCTAAGATCTTCAGCAGCAAGTTCTAAGTCCTTATTTTGATCTTTTTTTATAAAGTTGTCTATTTCTTTTAAACATTCATTAAGTTTTAATCTATGTCTTTCTCTTGTAATTAAAACACTATTATTTGATGCAAATTTTTTGCTTAATTTTTCTTTTATTTTTTTAATCAACTTATCAATATTTTTGTTTTCTTTAACTGACGCTAGAACAGTATCTGCATCAAATTTATGATTTTGTTTATTTTGTACATCTGATTTATTAAGTAAAACTATTGTATTTTTGTTGATCATTTTCTTAATTTCACTGTTTATATTTTTTGATGAGTTATCTATAACGACAATGTTTAAATCCGCTTCTTTTGATTTTCCTAAAGCTAATGAAATTCCCTTTCTTTCAACTTCATTTTTAGAATCTCTAATACCTGCGGTATCTGCCAAAATTACAGGATAACCATCTATATTCAGATAAACCTCTATTACATCTCTTGTTGTTCCTGCTTCATCTGAAACAATGGCAACCTCTCTTTTTGCTATTAAATTCAAAAGTGAAGATTTGCCAGCATTAACCTCACCTGTGATAGAAACCCTAAACCCATCTCTTATTTTTTCTCCAATTTTATTATCCTCAATTATCTTATGAATATCTTTATAGATGTCTTTAATAGAAGTCTGTACTTCCTTTAGAACTTTTTCTGGTAAATCATCTTCTGCGAAATCTATTTTAGCTTCAATATACGATAAAGATTTTATAAGTTTTTCTCTTAAATCATTGTAATAATTTGAGGCATTACCTTGCACTAATTTAACAGCTTGTTCTCTCTGAAGCTCGGTTTCTGAATGAATTAAATCACCAATACTTTCAGCTTTTAAAAGATCTATTTTATCATTTTGAAAAGCTATCTTTGTAAATTCACCTGGTTCAGCTAATCTACAATTATCTTGTTCTGATAATGCTTTTAATAGAGCGTTGATAACGGCATTACTTCCATGAACTTGAAACTCTGCTAAATCATCCCCTGTATAGCTATTAGGCCCTGGAAACAACAATAATAAAGCCTCTGGATCTATAACTTTATCATTTTTAGGATCAAAAAACTTACAATAGTTTACCTCATAAGAACTGATTTCTTTTAATTTAGTCAAATTTTTACAAACTTTAAGAGTGTCTTTACCAGAGATTCTGACGATGGCTATTCCTGACGGACCTCTGCCTGATGAAAGAGCATAAATGTTCATTGAACTAAATTGATAAACCTTGATTAGAAATAAATTTGCTTATTTTTTTAAGAGTATTATTTTTTGAAATATTCTTCAAAATTGTTTCTTTGAATGGATCTAATAGTTTATTTTGTTTGAAGAAATTATGAGTTAGATCAATTCCTATGCCGGTAATAATATTTTCAGATTTTCTATTATTTGTAAAATCCTCAAGCGCTGAGGTGCTTTTTAAAGACATACCTAATCCAGTATAGTACTTGAGTATCTCTTGTAACGTTATAATATCTCTAATTACAAGATTAAAACCTTGACCAGCTACAGGATGAACTGTGTGAAGTCCTTCACCCAAAATAAGAATATCGTTCTTATAATATGTTCTCTTTAAATTAAGCATTAAAGGATATGATTGTTGATTTGAAATCTTTATTTTTTTAGTTTTCAAAACTTCACAAATTTTTGATTTAACAATAAAATTTAAATCTTTTTTTGGAAAGTCTTTATCTACACTCCACACAAAAGAAAAATTATTTTTTGAAAAAGGTAGTATTGCTAAAGGGCCTTCTTTCATAAAATACTGAGCAGTATTCAAATTTTTTAAGCTATGTTTAACATAACCTGTAATAGCTATTTCTTTATAATCTTTATCTAGTGATCTTTTATCAATTATATTCTGATAAATGTTTGAGGATCTTCCTAAACAGAGGATTTTCATATCGTAACCATCTAAATCTTTTAAATCATTAATATTTTTTCTAAGAGTTTTAATCTTTTTCTTATTTATTTCTTTAATTAGAATTTCTTTAATTCTGTTATTTTCAAAAACGTACATAAGATTTTTACTATCTTCATCAAAGCTTAAGAAATTCATGTTCTGATCTTTTGTTTCGTAGAAAAGATCTATCTTTTTAGAAGGCCAAAACAACTTTTTGTCGAGTTTGTCTATTACTTCGTTAAAAAACTTATAATTAGAGGAAGAAATAGCTGTCGTTCTTTTATCCTTTGAATGCTTGTTTTTTTTAGATATTAAATGAACTTCTAAACCTTCTAATTTGTTTAATGCCAAAACGGCCATTAAACCTGAAAGACCGTCTCCAACTATGCATATTCTCTGTTTTTTCATATTAAAATTTTTAACAGTTTCATAAAAATGGTAAAAAGTACGTAAAACGATTCGATATGAATACAAACTTTTTTAACAGTGTAACAAATTTTTTGAAAAAACGAACCTTTGAATTATTGGGATTAATCCTCATTTTAACTAGTGTCGCACTTACCATCGCCTTTACATCCTATTCTCCGAATGATCCTTCTTTTATATATGGTGATAGAAACTTTGAGATTCAAAATCTTTTAGGAATCTATGGAAGTAGTATTGCAGACTTTCTTTTACAAAGTTTTGGCTTAACTTCCTTTTTACTGCTTCTTAATTTTTTATTTTGGGGTCTAGAATTAATTATAAAAAAGAAATTAAGGAGGATAATACTTAAATTATTTTTAGTTGTTTGTTATTTAATCTTAGGAACAGTTTTTATTTATCTTACTTTCAATAGTTCTTTTTGGTTAATTGATAATGGAAATTCTGGTTTCGTAGGTGAAATTACTTATAACTTTTTATACAATTGGGCACCTTGGATAGAGAATATTTATTCTGTGTATTCATTACTTTTAATAACATTAGTTCTTTTTTTATTTTCAGCCGATATAAGTCTTATAGGATTAATTTCGTGGTTTGTTTCACTTTTTAAAAAGAAATCTATAGATAATATACAACAGGATTTAAGCACTATAAACTTTTCAGAAAAAAATGAAATTGAAAAAAAACCACAGCAATCTTTACTATTTGATGCAGAAAATGATGTTCAAAAGGAACCTGTTTTTTCAAAAGTAAAATATAAATTGCCTGAAATTAATTATTTAGAAAAAAAGATATCAAATCTTAGTTCCCCTGATGCAAATAAAAATCGGCCTAACGCCGAGTTCATGGAAAAAATATTATTAGATTTTGGAATCGATGGTAAAATTAAAGCAATAAATAATGGACCAGTAGTTAGCTTGTATGAATTTGAACCAGCTCCTGGAGTAAAAGTATCTAAAATAATCAATATCTCAGAAGATTTAGCTAGAAATACTAGTTCAACTTCTGCGAGGGTATCTGTTATTCCTGGAAAAAATACTGTCGGGATAGAAATTCCAAACGAAGAAAGAGAAAGTGTTGTCCTAAAAGAAATTATTTCTAACGAAAAGTTTCAAAAAAAAGATATTAAACTTCCTATAGCACTTGGAAAGAGTATTTCAGGAGTCCCTATTGTAGGTGACTTAACATCAATGCCTCATCTTCTAATTGCTGGTACAACTGGTTCAGGTAAGTCTATATGTA
This sequence comes from uncultured Pelagibacteraceae bacterium, assembly GCA_902604055.1. GTDB lineage: Bacteria > Pseudomonadota > Alphaproteobacteria > Pelagibacterales > Pelagibacteraceae > Pelagilacustribacter. Next base: position 19,364 of record CACKXA010000008.1, read on the forward strand.
TTAATACAATTATTGTTTCTTTGCTTTACAAGCTTAATCCAGATTTATGTAAGTTTATTTTAATTGATCCAAAGATGCTTGAGCTTTCTACCTACGAAGGTATACCACATTTGTTAACACCGGTAATCACTGATGCTAAAAAGGCAACCTCTGCACTTTCATGGACTGTAAAGGAGATGAACAGTAGATATAGATTAATGAGTAAAGTAGGCGTTAGAAATATAGATGGTTACAACACTAAACATAAACTTAAGATGCCTTATATCGTAGTTGTTGTCGATGAAATGTCAGACTTAATGCTTGTAGCTGGAAAAGAAATCGAAAATTATATTCAAAAATTATCTCAGATGGCTAGAGCTGCTGGAATTCATATTATAATGGCAACTCAAAGACCTAGTGTAGATGTAATTACAGGAACAATTAAAGCAAATTTTCCAACCAGAATATCTTTTCAAGTCAGTTCAAAAATAGACAGCAGAACTGTGCTTGGAGAACAAGGGGCAGAACAATTATTAGGTAAAGGAGACATGTTATTTATGTCTTCAGCTAATAGGATTATAAGAATTCATGGACCATATATTTCTGAGCAGGAAATTGAAAAGATTGCCAATTCACTAAGAGCTCAAGGAGAACCAGATTATATGGAGGAGATAACTTCTCAAGAAATGACTGAAAGTTCAATAAATCCTGAAGCTGAAGGTGAGGAAGATGAATTATTTAAGCAAGCAACTGAGATCATCAAAAACGAAGGGAAAGCCTCAACTAGTTTTTTACAAAGAAAACTGATGATAGGGTATAACAGAGCTGCTCGAATTATTGATATGATGGAAGAAAAAGGAATTGTAAGTAAAGCAAATCATGTTGGCAAACGTGAAGTTCTTTAAAAAAATATTCTTAATTTCAACTTTTATTCTATTATCAGCAAACCTCACTGCTAATGAAAAAAACCAAATAATTTCAAAATTGAATGTCTTAAACTCTCTAGAATTTACTTTTAATCAATCAACTAATGTAAAATCTGAAAAGGGTAGTTGTCTTTTAGAGTTTCCGGGAAAGTTAAAATGCAATTACTTCGATAACAAAGAGAAGGAGTTAGTGATAAATAATAAAAGATTAGCCATTACACAAAAAAGATATGATAAAACTTACTTCTATCCAATTTCGAAATCTCCTTTTCTAAATATTTTATACAAGGATAAACTTTTAGAAATTATTCAATCTGGAAAATTGCACTCTACTGGTGAAATCATTAAACTTATCTATATTGGTGATAATAAGATTACAATTTTTTTTGATAAAAAAAATTTAGATCTAAAAGGTTGGCAAATTATTGATCAATATAACAATAACATTAATTTTTCTTTAAAAATTGTTGCTAAAAATGATGTTTTTAAGAAAGGCACTTTTAAAATTCCTGAAATTAATTAAGCTACAAAGTTTATTTCTTCTTCTTTAAAAATTTCAAAACCTTTTGTTTTATAATTTTGTAAAGCATGCTTATGATCTAAACTACAGGTGTGAACCCACATCCTTTCTGGATTTTTCCTAGACGCACTGGCGATAGCATGATTTACAAGTATCGATCCAAGTTTTAAGCCTCTAAATTCTTTTAATACTCCCAGGTTGATAAGTTCTACTTCATTAGAACCAGGGTGATATTCTTGCTCGTAATATCCAACTAAATCTTCACCTTTTTTAAGAACATGAGTCTCTAAGTTTTTATTAGTAACATATTTTACCCACTCGCTATCAGACCATAATAATCTATCTCTCCAATAATGATCTATGCCTATTTGTTTGTAAAAAAATTTGTTTAAATGGAAGTTATCTTTATTATCCAAAATGATTTTAAAACTTTCAGGAAGATTTAAATCGATTGTGTTTGAAAAATCTTTTATCTCCAGAAAATATCTTTTAATTCTTGAAACCATTAGCTAACCATTTTTCCAATCTTTTCGCCTGCAAAAATGTGAAAGTGCAGATGAGGAACTTCTTGTCCTCCATGGCTACCAATATTTGTTAACGCGCGGTATCCTTTGTCCTTAGAACCTATTAAATTTGCTACATGTGTAACAGCTTTACTAAGTTCTACAATCTCTTTGTCAGATGCTTTGCTGTTGAAGTCATCAAGGTCTACATACTCACCTTTTGGAATAACTAATACATGTAATTTTTTTTGAGGATTAATATCATGAAAAGCTAAAACGTGATCATTTTCGTAAACTTTCTCATAAGGAATTTCTCCTCTAAGAATCTTTGCGAATATATTATTTTTATCGTAGCTCATTTTTGTCTTTTTTTTAGTTCACTCATTACATCTTCTATCTTGATATTATTAGCCTCAAGATAAACCATCAAATGATAAATTACATCTGCTGCTTCGTGTATTTTATTAGTATCTTGTTCAACAGCTTGAATTAGCTCTCCTATTTCTTCTTTGACTTTTGCAACGCTTAAGCTTTTATTGTTAAGAAGTTTGTTCGTGTAGGATTTATCAGGAGAAGAATTTTTTCTCTCTCTAATAGTTTGCATTAGATGTTCCAGGTTTTCAAACATTTTATAATCTTACCAATACATTTTTTGAATTCAAATATTCTTTGGCTTCTTTGATTTTATATTCACCATAATGAAAAATAGAAGCTGCAAGAACTGCGTTTGCACCGCCTTTAACTATACCATCATACAGATGATCTAAAGTCCCAACTCCACCAGAAGCAATAACTGGAATATTAGTAGTGTTAGTAATTTCATTTAATAGATCAACATCATAGCCAGACTTTGTTCCGTCTCTATCCATGGAAGTTAATAGGATTTCTCCTGCTCCATTTGTTTCAACTTGCTTAGCAAACTCTACGGCATCAATACCTGTTTTATTTCTTCCACCATGAGTAAAGACTTCCCATTTCTTATCTGAAACTTTTTTAGCATCTATCGCAACAACAATACATTGAGAGCCAAATTTTTTAGACGCCTCTTTTACAAAACTAACATCTTTAACTGCTGCTGTATTTATTGAAACCTTATCTGCACCAGCTAATAATAAATCAGTTATATTTTGAATAGTTCTAACACCACCACCAACGGTTAAAGGAACAAAACATTCTTTTGCTGTTTTTCTTACAATATCAATAATTGTCTCTCTGTTTTCATTTGATGCAGTAATATCTAAAAAACAAATCTCATCAGCTCCACCTTCACTATAAATCTTAGCTTGTTCAACTGGATCACCAGCATCTTTTAATTCAACAAAGTTAATACCCTTAACCACTCTTCCGTTTTTAACATCAAGACAAGGTATAATTCTATTTTTTAACATTTTTTCTTTTTTTTGCTTTGCTTGGTAACAACCCTTTGTTCACCGCTCTTGCTCTTTCAGAAAAACCAAGTTTTTCTCCATTTCTTATTTTGCTTCTGATCGTGGATAATTTTGCGACCATTTTAATTAATCTCCTTTGCTAAATCTTCTAGCTTAATATCACCGTCATAAATTGCCTTACCAACAATTATACCTTCAATTTTTTTATTATCTAAATCTTTTGCTTTCTTAATATCGTTTATTGAAGAAACACCTCCTGAAATAACAACAGGACAATTAGAAATCTCTGCAATTTTTTCCGTCTCATTAAAGTTGGGACTAGTCTTCATACCATCTCTATTAATATCTGTATAAATTATTCGACTAACTCCAAAGCTATTTACTTCTTTAAGAAAGTCTAAAGTTTTAATACTAAGATTTTCTTTCCAGCCTGAAACAGAAAGATTTCCATCCTTTGCATCTAATCCTAAAGCAATTTGGCCCTTAAACTTTTCGCAAGCTTCTCTTAAAAATTCTTTATTCCTAATAGCCCCACTCCCTAAAATTACTTTTTCCACACCGGCATCAATATACTGTTTGACGCTATCAAGAGATCTCACGCCACCACCTATTTCAATTTTTAAATCATGTTTACTAATTATCTCTTTTATAATTTCTAAGTTTACGGTCTTTCCAGTTAATGCACCGTCTAAATCAACAATGTGTAAATTTTTAAAGCCGTGATTTTTATATTTACCTGCTTGATCAATAGGTGAGGTTGCATATTCAGTTTTATTTTCAAAGTCTCCTTTGATTAATCTCACACATTTTTTATCTTTAATATCTATGGCTGGAAATATTTTCATTAAAGTTTTATAAAATTATCAATTATTTTTAATCCGGTTTTATCGCTCTTCTCGGGATGAAACTGGGTTCCAAATAGATTATCTTTTTCAACAGAACACACAATTTTTGATGAATAATCTGTTGTTGCTGAGATAACCGACTTATCATCTGGAATAAATTCATAGCTGTGTACAAAATACATATGAGATTTATTTTTAACATCTTTAAATATCTTGCTTTCTTTTTGTATCTCAATTTCATTCCACCCCATATGTGGAAGTTTAAATTTTCCATTTTGATTATCAATTTTAGAAACTTTACCAGGAATCCAACCTAGTCCTTTAGTTTCTGCTTCCTCAAAACCTACATCTGCAAACATTTGTAAACCTACGCAAATGCCTAATAAAGGTTTTTTATTTGCGATTGCAAATTCTTTAAGCGTTTCTACTAACCCATTAATATTTTTAAGAGAATCAACGCAGCTTTTAAATGATCCTTGTCCAGGTAAAACAATCTTATCACTAGATTTAATTTTTTTTATATCAGAAGTAACTTCTAATTTAACTTTACCTTTAGCGACCTCTGTGAAAGAGTTAATGACTGAGCTTATATTGCCCGATTGGTAGTCAACAATTGTGACATTCATCAATTTAAATAGAGCCTTTTGTAGAAGGTATCGAGTTTTTAATTCTTTTATCTATTGCCAGAGCATCCTTTAATGATCTAGCTAATCCCTTGTAACAAGACTCAACTTTGTGGTGGCTGTTATCACCATAAATATTCTCGATGTGTAAAGTAATTCCAGCTGATTGAGAAAATGCTTGGAACCACTCTTTAAAAAGTTCAGTATCCATTTCTCCTAATTTCTCTACTGCCAAATCAACTTTCCAGATTAAGTAAGGTCTACTTGATACATCTATAGAAACGCGACTCAATGTTTCGTCCATAGGTATCATAGTTGAAGCATACCTAGTAATTCCTTTTCTGTTTCCAGCAGCTTTTTTTATAGCTTCGCCTATAGCAATGCCTGTATCTTCTGTTGTGTGGTGTAAATCAATATGCGTATCACCTTTAGCTTTTACTTCAAGATCAATTAAAGAGTGCTTTGATAATTGCTCTAACATGTGGTCTAAGAACCCTATTCCAGTTTTAATCTTATATTTCCCTTTACCATCTAAATTGACCGCGACAGAAATACTGGTTTCTTTTGTTTTTCTAGTAATTTTTGCTTTTCTTTTCATAAACTAAGCTGGTTTATCTTTGATATATATTTAAATGATCATTTTATCAATAAATCACTATTGAAGATCCAAAATTAATCTCCACATATAATATCATGAATACAGCTGAAAAATGGCACGGAACAACGATTGTCTTACTAAGAAAAAATGGTGAAACCGTAGTAGCAGGAGACGGGCAGGTAAGCCTTGGAAATACAGTATTAAAAAGCAAAGCAAAAAAAGTTCGTAAAATAGAAAGCAGAGGTGTTATTGCAGGATTTGCTGGTTCTACTGCTGATGCGTTAACTTTGTTTGAAAGACTTGAAGCAAAATTAGAAAAACATGCTGGTAATTTACAAAGAGCAGCTGTTGAATTAGCAAAAGATTGGAGAAGTGATAAGTTTTTAAGAAGATTAGAAGCGTTAATGGCTGTTGCGGATAAAACTCATAGTTTCATTATCTCTGGAACAGGAGATGTGCTTGAACCTGAAGATGGAATCATAGGAATCGGTTCTGGTGGTAATTACGCTTTAGCAGCAGCAAAAGTTCTAATTGAGACAGATTTGAAAGCTGAAGAAATTGCAAGAAAGTCTATAAAAGTCGCTTCGGATATATGCGTATTCACAAACAATAACGTTACAGTAGAGAAGGTGTAAATGGTAAAATCAAACAAAGTTACTAATCTAAATATCGTAAAAAACAAAACTAAAGAGAACTCTAAAGTTAGTGCATTATCTCCAAGAGAAATTGTTTCTGAATTAGATAGATATGTGATTGGTCAAAAAGAAGCAAAGAAAGCCGTTGCAGTTGCCTTAAGAAATAGATGGAGAAGACAAGCATTATCTGATGAAATGAGAGATGAGGTTCTACCAAAAAACATATTGATGATAGGACCAACAGGTGTGGGGAAAACAGAAATTTCTAGAAGATTATCAAAATTAGCGGAAGCACCATTTATAAAAGTAGAAGCAACTAGATTTACAGAGGTTGGCTATGTAGGAAGAGATGTTGAACAAATAGTGAGAGATCTTATAGAAATAGCCATAGCAATGGAAAGGGAGAAAAAAAGAAAAGAAGTAAAAGCAAAAGCTGAATTAAAAGCAGAAGATAAAGTTTTAGACGCTCTGGTAGGTAATAAAGCAAGTGTAGCAACAAAAGAAAGTTTCAGAAAAAGGTTAAGAAATGGAGATCTAGACGACAATGAAATAGAGATAGAAGTTCAAGATAAAGCTTCAGGCCTTCAAAGTTTTGAAATTCCTGGTATGCCTGGTGGGAACGTTGGTATGGTGAATCTGGGTGATATACTTGGTAAATCTATGGGAAATAAAAAAGGTAAAAAGAAAAAAATGACTGTGAAAGAATCCCACGATATTCTAGTTGCTCAGGAGTCTGACAAGATGATCGAAGAAGACAAAATTATTAAAGAAGCCAAGAAGACGACAGAAGAAAACGGTATCGTATTCTTAGATGAAATAGATAAAGTTTCTGCAAGAAGTGATAGAGCAGGTGGAGATGTTTCTAGAGAGGGCGTACAAAGAGATCTTTTGCCATTAATCGAAGGAACAACTGTAAGCACAAAGCATGGTCCAATAAAAACTGATCACATTTTGTTTATAGCTTCTGGGGCTTTTCAATTAGCAAAACCTTCTGACTTATTGCCAGAATTACAAGGAAGGTTGCCTATTAGAGTGGAACTTAACGCTCTAAACGAAGAAGACTTTAAAAGAATTCTCAAAGAACCTGATAATAGCTTAATCAAACAATACAAAGAATTATTGAAGACTGAGAATGTTAATTTGGTATTCACAGATGACGGAATAGATATGCTAGCACAAATTTCTGCAGAAGTGAACTCATCTGTTGAAAATATTGGGGCGAGAAGGCTTCATACTATTATTGAAAAAGTTCTTGATGACATAAGCTTCAATGCTACGGATAAAGCTGGAGAGACTGTTACAATAGATAAAAAGTATGTTAATGACAACTTAGGAAATTTAGTCAAAGATACAGATTTATCAAAGTTTATTTTATAACTTTTTAAGTTTAATTAGAATTGCACCTTCACCACCATCAGCTTTTTTAGCAACCGATATAGAACTTACACAATCTGATAACTCTTTGTCTGTGTTAATAAAATCTGGCACAGAAAATCTTAATTTACTTAGATCTTTTGAAGCGTATATATCGCTATCTGTGTTCGAATGAATGCCCTTACCAGTAATTAATAAAATTTCTTGATAATGATTTTGGACACACGATAAAATTATTTTTCTTACCCTGCTATTTGCTTCTTGCAGGGGAAAACCATGTAAATCAAACTTAAATCTACCTTTGATGGATGTTTTTTGTTGTTGAAGATTATCTTTATCAAATAAATCTTTTGGATTTTTTAAATAATTTTCCCAGATATCGATATCTTCTTTAGAAATATTTTTTTTCTTTATCACTTACTGACAATTTCAGATAAATACCAGTTAGGACCTTTTTTAAGTATATTTTTTGAGAATTTCCAATAATCAGTTACATGTTTTATTTTGTCTGGATTTCCCTCTATGATCTTATTATCCTTATCTTTTTTCACTGAGATTACTTCTGAGACAAATCTAACAGATGCAAAAAGTTCATTTTTAATTTTTTCATACTTTTCTAAATTAGACTCTTTTATACCTATAAAAGTAAATTCAGATTTAATATTCTCTTTATTTCTAGACTTAATTGCTTGATCAAAATTATCTGCCATATCAGGTGTAAGTAAATCTTTTAACTTTTTTATATCGCCCGCTGCGAAAGATGTTAAAATTGTTTCGTATGCAATTTCGGCACCTTTTAAAAATTCTTTTTTGTCTTTTCCCTCTAAAGTCTCAAGATTTTGTTTTAAATTTTTCTGTTCATTATTGGGTACGTTAAACTTCTTTTCTTGAAAAGTAGGGTAGATTTTTGGCTCGTGACCAGTTTTTCTTCCTAATATACTTCTCAATCTAAGTATTATAAATCCTGCGATCATTCCAAGCAGAATGATGTCTATATATCCAAAATTATTACTCATAATTTGATAAATATACATTAATAATATAATTTTGTAACAGACAAATGAACCCACTTTTCATAGTATTTATTGCAATACCAGCATTAGAAATTTTTTTACTAATCAAAATTGGAGGCGAAATTGGAGCTTTAAGTACCGTATCTCTAATTTTTTTGACAGCTGTTGTAGGTATATATTTTGCCAAAATACAGGGTATAAAAACTATGAGATCTGGGCTCATTAATCTTTACCAAAATAAAAATCCAGTTTACGAAATAATATCAGGTGCTTCAATTGGAATAGCGGCAATACTTCTAATAATCCCAGGATTTGTAACTGATACGATAGGATTTTTACTTTTAATACCAGTCACCAGAAGATTGTTGATCAACTTTTTTATAAAAAATAAAAATAAAACTCCAGAAAAAGAAGACGACAAAACATTAGATGGTGAAATAATAGAGGATAAGAAAAATCAAGATGAGTTATAAAATCATTGGCCAATATATTAAAAAATTAGATTTTAGAATACCTAATCCAAAAAGTTTTTCATTATTATCAAAAAATATTGCAAACTACAAAATTAATATTGACATTAAAAGTAATCAACTTAAAGAAACAATGATTGAAATTGAAACTTCTTTAAGTTTGAAACCAAATAAGGAAGACTCGGACAAAATCGAAACTAAGATAGTTTATTCTGCAATAATTGAATTAGCTGATAACATCAAGGAAAAAAGCAAAATTGAAAAAATAATTTTAGTTGATGTGCCTACAGATATTTACCCAAATTTAAGAAAAATTTTTATATTTGTATTTGAAAATTCAGGTTTTAAAGATATAAAAATAAATGACAAGGTTGATTTTCAAAAACTTTATAACTCAAAAAAAAATCAATAAAAATTCTTTTTCAGTTCAGTTTTTAAAAATTTTTTATGCTTTTCTGCTTCAAGATTGGTAATTTGATGAACTGACTTATTGTATCTTTTTTCAATACTTTCATTTTTATCTTCATTATTAGAAATTGTAGCAAGATTAAACTTAGGTTCTTTAGCATCTAAAAGATTAATATAAGCTTCTCTCAGTAATTCACAATCGAGTAAAGCGTTGTGCTTTGTTCTTTTTGATAAATCGATATTAAATTTTTTACACAGAGCATCTAAGGAATTAGACGATCCTGGAAATTTATTTCTAGCTACTTCCAAAGAATCTATTACAAATTTTTTATCGATTAAATCTTTTTTAATAGCTTTTAACTCTCCATTTAGAAAACCTAAATCAAAATTTGCATTATGGATTATTATTATTTTTCCTTTTATAAACTTTAAGAAATCCTCTGCTATTTGATCAAAAGTTTCATGAGAACTTAAAAATTTTTCCGAAAAACCATGAATTCTAAATGCTTCATCAGGTACATTTCTTTTAGGATTTATTAATTTATGGAAGATTTTATTTGTAGGAATTAAGTCTTGGGTTTCTATGCATGCGATTTCAACAATTTTATGCCCCTCTTTAAAAGATAAACCTGTAGTTTCTGTGTCTAGAAAGATCTCACTCATAATATCTTATTATATTAAATAGTTTATTTTTTAAAAATGATAAAGATTTATTGTTAACAACTATATGATCACAATGTTTAGTTTTTTTTGCATCTTTCATTTGGTGGTTGTCTAGGAATAAAAATAATTTTTTATCACCTCCATTATTCAGATATCTTGTTAACCTTAGCTTCTTTTTAGCTTTGATAAAGATAATGCTATCAAAATGTTTTGAAAGATTA
>CACKXA010000009.1 GCA_902604055.1 uncultured Pelagibacteraceae bacterium
TTGATCAAGAACTTTTAGTATCTCAAAAACAAGAATATGACGATAAAAAAGAGTTATTAAACGATGCAATGAAAATTCTAAATGAAAGAGAAAAAGAAATTATAGACGCTCGTAGACTGTCTGAAAACCCAAAAACTCTAGAAGAATTGAGTAAAAAATATAAGATAAGCAGAGAAAGGATAAGGCAAATCGAAACTAAAGCTTTTGAAAAATTACAAAAATCGATGATAAACGCCAGCAAATCAAAAAATTTGCTACCTGCTAATTAATTTTTAAATGGGTCCTCTATCAAAATTGTATCTTCCCTTTCGGGACTAGTAGATATACTGGAAATTTTAGCACCAATAAAATCTTCTATGGCGTAAATGTAGCTCTTAGCTTTTTCGGGTAAATCTTTGATATTTCTTATCCCTTGAGTTGAACATTTCCATCCAGGAAACGTTTTATATATTGGTTTTATATTAAATTGTTCCTCTGCAGCTGTCGGTAAATAATCTAATTGTTTTCCGTCAAGATCATATTGAATACATATTTTAATCTCATCTAATTCATCTAAAACGTCTAATTTTGTTAATGCAATCCCATTTATACCTGCGATTTTAATTGTTTGACGCACTAAAACTCCATCAAACCATCCACATCTTCTTTTTCTAGCCGTGACTGTTCCAAATTCTTTTCCTCTTTTTCCCAAACTTTCACCAATTTTATTTTTTAATTCTGTCGGAAAAGGACCGCTACCAACTCTTGTTGTGTAGGCCTTCGTTATTCCCAAAACATAATTTATCTTGCTTGGGCCTGTACCAGTTCCAGTTGCAGCCATTGCTGGAACTGTATTTGACGAAGTAACATAAGGGTAAGTTCCATGATCTACGTCCAATAGTATGCCTTGGGCTCCTTCGAATAAAATTTTTTTTCCACTCTTAGTAAATTCATCTAGCTTTAACCAAATTGGCTTAGCAAACTGTAATATTTTAGGGGCAATTTTTAATAACTTTTTTTTTAACTCATCTTTTTTATAAAGTTTCTTTTTTAAACCTTTTCTTATAGCGTTATGATGTAATAAAACATTCTTCAATCTTTTATCTAGATTAGTTTTTGATCTTAGATCCATAACTCGTATGGATCGTCTTCCAACTTTATCTTCATAACAGGGACCTATTCCTCTTCTCGTAGTTCCAATTTTGCCTTTTCCTGCAGCGTCTTCTCTTATTTCGTCCATTTCTTTGTGAAATGGAAGTATTAAAGAAGCTGACTCAGAAATCATGAAATTATCAGGAGTTACATTTACTCCTTTTTTTTTTATTTCTTCAATTTCTTCCAATAAAGCCCAAGGATCTATTACAACTCCATTGCCCAAAATTGATATTTTTCCCTCTCTGACTATTCCTGAAGGTAGTAACCTTAATTTGAATACCTTTTTGTCTATTACTAAAGTGTGTCCTGCATTATGTCCGCCTTGAAAGCGAACTACAATGTCAGCTTCGCTTGATAGCCAATCGACTATTTTACCTTTTCCTTCATCACCCCACTGCGAACCAACTACAACTACATTTTTCATTATTTAAATTTTTTATTTATTGTTATTGAGTTTAAATGGTTTATAGGACCATGTCCTTTTCCATAATTAGGATTAGATCCTATAGCTTGGTTAACATATTTAATTCCTAACTCACAGGATTTCTTTAAAGGTTTTCCACATGATAAAAAAGTTACTATAGCACTAGATAAAGTGCAGCCAGTTCCGTGTGTATTTCCAGTATTAATTTTTCTACTTTTAAAAACCTTAGTGTTTTTTTTATTTACAAGAACATCTTCCATATATTTTGATTTTCGATGACCACCTTTTAATAAAACATTTTTTGCTCCAAAATTCAGTAAAACATTAGCAGCGCGGATCATATCTTCCAGTGTCTCAATTTTTATATTTGTTAAAACTTCAGCTTCTGGAATATTTGGCGTAATTAAATAAGCTTTTTTAATCATTTTATTTTTCAAAGTCTTAATTGCTGAATTATTAATTAACTTAGCTCCACCCTTTGCAACCATAACAGGATCTAAAATAATTTTTGAGTTTTTAACTTTGTTTAAAGCACTTAAGACCGAAATAATAACCTTAGATGATTGAAGCATTCCGATTTTTATTCCGTTTGGCTTTATGTCTTTACAGGTAAAACTTATTTGTTTCGCTATATCTTTAGGGTTGATTGGAATAACAGAATTTACTCCAGTTGTATTTTGAATGGTCACGGCTGTTACTGCTGTCATGGCATAACCTCCTAACGCTGTAACTGTTTTTATATCGGCCTGAATTCCTGCTCCACCAGATGAGTCTGAACCAGCAATTATCAAAATTTTAGTTTTTGGTTTCAATTATTTTATTGATCTTTTTATTATTTTTATACATTGAATGATTAAATTCTTTTTATATGACTCTGCCATTATTCTTATCTTTGACTCAGTTCCAGATTTTCTTACTAAAATTCTACCCGAGTTACCCATAACTTTATTTGCTTTAGTGATTGCTTTTTTACAATTTTTCTTGTCTATAATATTTTTATCTTTTACTGTTATGTTTTCTAAAATTTGCGGTAAAGGTTTAAAAACGTTTAACAACTTACTTGCCTTTTTTCCCTTTCTTAGGGAAAATAAAACCTCTAAAGCTACAAGCAATCCATCTCCCGTAGTGGCAAACTTGCCAAGTATAATATGACCTGACTGTTCTCCGCCTAGATTAAAATTTAATTTTCTCATTTTTTCTTTTACGTATCTGTCCCCTACTTGGGATCTAAAAAATTTAATTTTTTCTTTTTTTAAGAATTTTTCTAAACCATAATTTGACATTAGGGTTCCAACTACTCCTCCCTTTAATATTTTTTTATACTTCCATCTTCGAGCAAGCATAGCAATAATTTGATCTCCATCAATAATCCTCCCTTTTTCATCGCACATAATGACTCTGTCTGCATCTCCATCAAATGAAATTCCTACGTGAGCTTTAAGTTTTTTAACTGAAGAACAAATCTTAGATGGATAAGTTGATCCACATTTATAATTTATATTTAATCCATTGGGATTAATTCCTAAAGTTGTAACCTTAGCTCCAAGATCTTTTAGTAGTTTAGGCGCTGCTTTGTATCCAGCTCCATTTGCACAATCCAAAACTATTTTTGTTCCTTTTAAATGGAAATTTTTTGGAAAATTTTTTTTTAAAATTTTAATATACTTATCATTTCCATCCTCTAATCTTTTTACCCTACCTAATAAAGTAGGATTTGTTAATTGTTTAGTATTTTTTGCCTCTATAAGTTTCTCTATCTTTTTTTCAATCTGATTTGATAATTTCATTCCATCAGGACCAAATAATTTTAAACCATTATCGTGGTAAGGATTATGAGATGCAGTAATCATGATGCCCATGTTGGCTTTCATTGATTTAGTTAACATTGCCAGTCCATTAGTTGGTAATGGACCTAAAGTAAATACGTGCATTCCACCAGATACTAAACCTGAGACTAAAGCTGGTTCCAGTGTATAACCAGACAATCTTGTATCTTTAGCTATAATAGCTATTTGCTTTGTTCTTTTTTGATTTTTAAAATATGTTCCAGATGCTAACCCAAATTTAAAAAATTTTTCACCTGTAATATTTCCTTGATTTACTGTTCCTCTAATTCCATCAGTTCCAAAATATTTATTTTTCATTAATCTTTAAAATTTTCTAAAATTTTATTAAATACTAGTATTCCTTGCCTCACTTCATTAACATCATGCACCCTAAAGATTTGAACTCCCTGTGAAAGTAAAAACAAAACAGAAGCAACGGTCCCCCCTATTCTTTCCTTGCTATCATTTACTCCTGATATTTGGTTAATGAATCGTTTTCTTGAAGTTCCAATTAAAATAGGAAGCCCCAGACTATGAAACAAAGATATCTTAGAAATTAAAGTCAAATTATGTTTCAAATTTTTACCAAAACCTATTCCCGGATCAACAATTATTTTTTTATTATCAATTTTTTTAATATTGTTCTCAAAAAAATCATATATATCTAAAAGGACATTTCTATATTTTGGGTTTTTTTGCATTGTATTAGGAGTTCCTTGCATATGATGAAGAACTTTTGCAATATTATATTTTTTTAGTTTAAATAATGATGAATTATCGTAGTTGTATCCTGAAACGTCATTTATCAGATCTGCGCCGTATTCTAAAGATTTAACCATTACTTCTGATTTTCTAGTATCAACAGATAGGCAAATATTTTTATATTTTTTTTTAAAATTTTTCACAATATTTTTTATTCTTATCCACTCTGAATTTTTCAAAACTGTTTTTGAGCCTGGTCTGGTAGACTCCCCTCCAACATCAATTATAGAAGCTCCATATTTAATCATATTTGAAATTTGTTTTTCTGCTTTTTTTTTAGTGTTAAATTTTCCTCCATCTGAAAAACTATCTGGAGTTAGGTTTAAAATACCCATAATTGACGGTTTGGAAAAATCAACATTTTTTAAAAAATTTTTTCTTTTAAGGACAATTTTTTTTATATCTTTTTTTACTATCTTTTTAGAGACAGAGTTTAGTTTTTCAATTTTTTTAATACTTATAGTTTTGGAAAAAGTTTTATTATTTTTTCTTTTAATAATTTCGATTTTATCGAATCCAATACTTTTGTTTCCACACAAAGGAAGGGCTAGTTTATTTTCGATTAATTCTTTAGCGTTCTTTCCATAATAAAAATTACACGCTCTTGTGTAATACTTTATCATGAATGTAGTTATAAAGCTGGTTTAGGTTTTAAACCTAATGAACCTAGCGCAGAAGAGGCTTTCCCATCATCTTCGTTTTCTTCTTTAAAAGATCTTGAGGGTTTAATGTTTTTTAATATTAAATCTCTGATTTCATCTCCTGATAATGTTTCATAGATTAGTAATGCCTTAGCTAATTTATGAAGATCGTCTATTTTTTCATTAAGAATAACTCTTGCTCTTTCATATCCTTTATCAACTATCTTTTTAACCTCTGCATCTACTTTTTTAGCAGTTTCTTCAGACATATTTTGTTGCTTTGTGACAGATCTTCCTAGAAAAACTTCCTCCTCGTTTTCACCATAAGCAATAGTTCCTAACTCTTTACTCATTCCATATTTAGTAACCATATTTTTAGCCATTTTAGTCACCATATCTATATCTGATGAGGCGCCTGAAGTAACTTTATCGTGTCCAAAAATTATTTCTTCGGCTATTCTTCCGCCCATCGCAACTGCAATATCTGAGTGCATTTTTTCTCTAGTAACTGAAAGTTGGTCTCTCTCAGGCAATCTCATAACCATACCAAGAGCTCTTCCCCTCGGTATAATTGTTGCTTTATGTATTGGATCAGATGCCTTCTCGTTTAACGCTACAATAGCGTGACCACCTTCATGATATGCTGTTAATTTTTTTTCATCCTCTGACATAACCATTGATCTTCTTTCGGCACCCATCATTACTTTGTCTTTTGCTTCCTCTATATCTGACATCGTAACAACTCTTTTATTTTTTCTTGCAGCAAGCAAAGCTGACTCATTTATCAAATTTGCTAGGTCTGCTCCAGAAAATCCTGGGGTTCCTCTGGCTATAGTTCTTAACTTAACATCAGGGCCTGTACTAATTTTTTTAACATGGACTTTTAAAATTGCTTCTCTTCCAATAATATCTGGGTTCCCAACTACAACTTGTCTATCAAATCTACCCGGCCTCAATAAAGCTGGATCTAGTACGTCGGGTCTATTTGTGGCTGCAATTAGAATAATTCCTTCATTAGTATCAAACCCATCCATTTCTACTAAAAGTTGGTTTAAAGTTTGCTCTCTTTCATCGTTACCTCCACCAAGACCAGCGCCTCTGCTTCTTCCTACGGCATCAATTTCATCAATAAAAATTATGCATGGAGAGTGTTTTTTGCCTTGTTCAAACATATCTCTTACTCTAGATGCTCCTACCCCAACAAACATCTCCACAAAATCTGATCCTGATATAGAAAAGAAAGGGACGTTTGCTTCACCTGCAATGGCTTTAGCTAATAAAGTTTTTCCAGTACCAGGAGGACCTATTAATAATGCTCCTTTAGGAATCTTTCCGCCTAATCTACTAAACTTTTTAGGATCTTTTAAAAACTCAACGATTTCTTCAACTTCTTCTTTAGCTTCTTCAACTCCAGCTACATCATTAAAAGTTACTTTTCCCTGTGCTTCATTTAACAACTTAGCTTTTGATCTGCCAAAACCCATTGCTCCACCTTTACCGCCTTGCATTTGACGCATAAAAAATATCCATACTCCAATAAGAAGTAGCATAGGAAACCAGGACAGCAGTATACCTAAAAGTGAAGGCATCTTATCCTCAGTAGGAGTTGCATTTATGCTTACATTCTTTTCTGAAAGTTTTTCAACTAGTTCCGGATAATTAGGAGAATAAGTGTTAAAAGTTTTTCCATCAGCGAGAACCCCGGTAATATTATTGCCCTGTATTTGCACTTCAACAACTCTACCAGCTTCAACTTCATTTAAAAAATTAGAAAAAGGAAGTCTGGTTTTTTCAAGATTCATTTTTTGTGGATCTTGAAACATATTAAACAGACCTACTGAAAGTAAGACTATAATCACCCACATTATCAAATTTTTTAAATTCATATTGTTTAAATAAGCATTATTTTGTTTTTAACAAGTATATTTTAAATACAATTAGGTTGTAAATAAGACAAAATATATCACATTTAGCAAAATAGCTAATTTTTAATCTCTTTCTTTAATATTATTCTGTTTTTTTCCCCTAAAACAATACATCCTCCTAAGGTAAGTTTGGCATTTTTTTTTGCCTCAATTTGATTGATCAAATTTAAAACTTTTTTTGACCTTGGTGCGTAATAATTTTTTGTGAAATCCTTGATTGCTCTCTTAAAAACTCTAATTTTCATTTCTTGATTAATATCATCAAGTTTTTTTTTATTTATAAAAATATTATATTTTTTTTTTTTTACTGTCTCTTTGTATATTTCGTTAAAATAATGATTGAGAGTATCTCTACTTGATGCAAGATTTTGGATTGATTTAAAAATTTGATCGTAATTAATTCCACTATCTTCAAGAGACTTTTTTAAATTTCTTATTCTAGTTCTCAAATACTTTGTATTTTTATTTGTTGGATCTTTGTAGAATTTACCAAAAATAGTTTTTGAAATTTTAATAAGATGATTTTTTTTTACTTCTAATAAAGGTCTTATCAAATCGATATTATTATCAATCTTATTTACTAGTTTCATTGAAGATAGTCCCTGTAAGCCGCTACCTCTGGACAATCTAATGAAAAATGTTTCAACCTGATCCTCTAAATTATGAGCAGTTAGAATTGCTTTAATTTTCTTTTTTTTACAAAAGTCAGTAAGAAGCTGATAGCGAATTACTCTTGCTTCATTTTGAATATTTTTTTCTATTTTTTTTTTATTTCTTAAGATATTTAAATTTATCTTATGACTTTTAAGTAATCTTTTAACAGAATATGCCTCTTTCGATGAATTTTTCCTAATATTATGGTTAATTAATACATAACAAAATTTGCATTTTTTTTCGTAAGTAAAAGACTTTGCTAAAGCAGTTAAAGCTAAACTATCTGGCCCTCCAGAAACTGCTACTAAATAATTTTTTTTTTTTACGGAATTTAATTTTTTTTTGAAGTTTGAATAAATATGAAATAGTTCTTCGTAACTCTTAAAATGGTTTTTAAGAATTACACTTGAATTTTTTTTGCTCATATTGAGCTTTTTGTAACACAGACTTGCTTGCTTTTGGATATTCTTTTTTAACCCCTGATATCATTTTACATCCTTGATCTTTTTCACCTAATTGAACCATAGTGATACCCAGTTTTAAAAGATTGTCTGGAGCTTTTTTGCTTTTTGGATAGTTTTGATATCCATCTAAATATGCTGTAGCAGCATCTGAATAAAGTTGTCTTATTCTGAAAGTTTCCCCGTACCAATATTGAGCGTTACCTGCTAAATCATGGCTTTTATTTTTTTCAATAAATTCTTTTAAAGCAAACTCAGCTGTTTCGTAATCACCTATTTTCATAAAACTAACAGCAAATTCATATTGTTCTTTTGGAGGTTTGTTTGGTAACAACGACTCTTTTTTTTCAGGTTCTTCAGTGATTACAGTTTGAGCACTTTCTATTGAACTAGTTTCTTGCTTCTTCGGTAAATTTGAAACTGAGTATCCTGGATTAGCTCCAAAATCTGCGGGTTGGCTAGATCCTGGTAAACTTTTTTTAACAATTTTTTTTGAACTATCTATATTAGAGTTCTCTAAGTCAGAAAATCTTAATTGGTTATCTGATTGAATTTTAGTAACACGCGAAGATAATTTATCTAATTTAAAATTTACTTCCTCAAACTTATTAGTAAGTTCTCTAAATTGCTCTTCTATTTCATTCAATTTTAAAAGATGTTTTGTTAGAATATCTTCATTAAGACCGCTTGAATTAGCAGAAGAGCTTACTGAATTAACAATATCAGATTTTTGATAGACCGCTTTTTCAAGGGTCTTTAAATCTTTAGTTAAAACTTGAATTTGGTCAGTAATAGATTGGAGTAAAATTTCTTCTTCTTCTGCCTTTAAAAATGAATTCTGAAGATACAATAAAATTATAAATAAGGCGGTAAAATTTTTAATAATGTTCATGATGAATCTTTAAATATACAAAATGGCAAAAAAAAAGACCCTCTAACTGAGAAATCGTTAAAGGGTCTAAATTTAAAGATAATTAATTTACTTTTACTGTTACAGATCTTCTATTTTGAGACCAAGCCAAATTACTTGATGCTGGATTAACAGGTTTTTCTTTACCGTAACTTATTACAGAAATTCTTTTTCCTGAAATTCCATAAGTCATTAAATAATCCTTAGCTGCGTTAGCTCTTCTTTCACCTAAAGCTAAGTTATATTCTCTTGTGCCTCTTTCATCAGCGTGACCTTCTATAGTAACATTTAACTTTTTATTTTTTCTTAAATAAGTTGCTTGTTTTCTTAAAGTCGCTCTTGATGCAGTTGTTAAAGAAGATTTATTCGTAGCAAAAAATACTCTGTCAGGAACTCCAGAAGCTAGATATTTTACTGTTTCTTTTCCAGTATAAACATCTCCTTCTATGTTTCCTGATTTCTTTCCTGTTGAACAGGCGCTCAAAATCAACGTTGTAAAAACTACTAAAAATACGTTTTTTAAATTTTTTTTAAATGTCATTTTTTCCCCTAGGTTGATGATCGAAATATTTCAAATTATTAAACATTATTCAAGCATTAATTATACAAATATGCCCTCACTTTGATAGCAATGAGGACCAAGATGGGTCAGAAGCATCTGTTTTTGTGCTTAGTTTTCTCTCATTATACCCTGTGATATCAATTGACCAAAGCTTAGCGGAAAAGCCTTCCCCTTTAGCCCCTGATTTAGTTTCTCTATAAAATACTAAAACTCTTCCATTTGGAGACCATGATGGTGCCTCTTGATAAAAATTTTCTGTTAATAATCTTTCTCCAGTACCGTCTACTCTCATGACGCCTATATAAAATCTTCCTTTTCTTACTTTTGTAAAAGCAATCAAATCTCCTCTAGGAGACCAAACAGGTGTGCCATAAATTCCTTTCCCAAAAGTTACTCTTTTCACATCGCTTCCATCACTTCTCATTACATAGATTTGTTGTAAACCACTTCGATCAGAATTAAAGACTATAAATTTTCCATCAGGTGAAAAAGATGGAGAAGTATCAATTGATGAATGATTTGTTATTCTTTCAACAACTCTTGTTTCTAAATCCATTGTATAAATATCAGAATTACCATCTTCAGCAAAGCTCATTATTATTTTTTTTCCATCAGGAGAAAATCTCGGGGCAAAAGTCATTCCTGGAAAATTCCCTACAACTTCTTGCATACCTGTTTCTATATCTAACAAATAAACCCTTGGCATGTTCCTAAAATAAGAGAGATAAGTAACCATTTGATTTGTCGGATTAAATCTTGGTGTTAAAACAAGTTCGTTTCCGAGTGTAAGATATTTTGTATTGGCACCATCTTGGTCCATAATTGCTAATTTTTTTACTCTTTCTTCTTTAGGACCACTTTCTGAGACATATATAATCCTCGTATCAAAGTATCCTTCCTCACCGGTTAATCTCTCGTAAATTTTATCCGATATAATATGAGCAACCCTTCTCCAATTGGACGGTGTAGTAGTAAATGCTAGGGCTGTCATTTCTTTTGCAGCAGTTAAATCCCAAAGTCTAAATTCAACTTTTAATTTTCCATCTTTAACTAGGAGTTTTCCAGTTACCAATGCTTGAGCTTTTATTAATCTCCAATCTTCAAATCTTGGTTTCAGGTGCGCGATATCAGGTTTTTGAACAAAAGCTTCTTTTTTTAATGGGTTAAATAAACCAGTATTTTTAAAATTTTTTTCGATTATTGCTGATATATTGTTACCTAATTCTTTTACTTTCACATCTTTATATTCAACTGATTTTATATCTACATGTAAAGGTGAGACAGCAATTGGTAATGGGTCTAGATTTCCTCTTGTTATATCAACTTCTATTAACGCACTTAATGAGCCAAACGATATTAAATAAATAGATAAAGCCAAGAATATTTTTTTCATATTATCCTTTTAACATTTCTGTAGGGTTAAAATTTAGCTGTATATCTTTCCATTTTTCATATCCTGTAGGTGGTACTTTCAGCGGTTGACATAATCGAACAGCCCTTAAAGCGCTCTCTGCTAAGACTTTATAAAACTTTTGCCCAGGTCTATTCATTCTTTGATGATCTAAAATTTCAGACTTCATAATTGTACCATCTTTTTTTAATTTTAATTTAATTCTTACTAATAAGTCTTTATCATAAGGCAAGCCGAGAGGAACACTCCAACATCCAAATATCTGAGCTCTTAATGCGTCTTCCTCAGACAAAGATAGACCAGTGGCAAAGGAATTTTTGACACTGCTTTGAGTTAATTTGTCTATTTTATTTTTTTTAACAGCCTCTTCCTCTTTTGCTTTATCTATTAAAGCAGCTATTTGACTGGTGTCTACAATTTCTTTTTTTTCAAACTCCGAAGATTGTCTTATTTGAGGTTCTATTTCTTCAGGATTTTGTTTTTTTTTTACTATTTGTTTTTGTTCCTTTTTTTCATCTGGTAAAGGAATTCTATCAGGCTTTTCTTTTGCTTTTGCAGCTGGAGGAGCTTGCTCCGACACTACTCTTTCCTCTTTTTTTTTAGTTTCTTCAATTATTTTTCTAGCTTTCGGCGCAAAAGGAATATTGGTTTTATCTGAAATTTGAATTAACTCAACTGACACTATTGGTGGTAAATCTATTGGTTCTCTAATCATGAAGGGTAATGTAAGAACAGTAAGCAAAATCATCACTGAATGAAATATTAGAGAGTAAATTAAACTTTTTGTCATTATTCATTTAGTTTTTATAAGGCTCAGATATTAATGCTACTTTTGAAAAACCTGCGCCAGATAACGTTCCCATAACTTCTAAAACTCTTCCGTAATTAATTGTTTTATCGCCTCTTACATAAATTCTTGTATCAGTTCTATTTTTTGCAATAGCTAGAAGTTTTGGAACAATCTTTTGATAACTCACTTTATGTTCTTGTATATAAATTTCCCCTTTAGAGTTAATTGATATTGTTAATGGCTCTTGATCATCTGGTAAAGAATCTGCGGCTGACTCTGGGAGATCAACTTGAACTCCAACTGTTAATAGTGGCGCCGTTACCATAAAAATAATTAGAAGAACTAACATAACATCAACAAATGGAGTTACGTTTATTTCACTCATGGGTTCATTTCGTGAGCGATTTAATTTGAAAGCCATTTTTATATTATTGATAGAAATCTTTTTGAAAAATTATCTATTTTTGAGATATATCTTTTTGAGTCGCTATTAAATTTATTATAAGCTACAACAGCTGGTATAGCTGCCAATAAACCTAGAGCGGTTGCAAATAAAGCTTCTGCAATTCCAGGCGCTACAATTGCTAAACTTGTATTTCTTGAAATCGCTATTGATTGAAAAGAATTCATTATACCCCAAACTGTTCCGAACAATCCTATGAAAGGTGCGGTAGAGCCAATAGTGGC
Source organism: uncultured Pelagibacteraceae bacterium (assembly GCA_902604055.1). GTDB lineage: Bacteria > Pseudomonadota > Alphaproteobacteria > Pelagibacterales > Pelagibacteraceae > Pelagilacustribacter. The sequence continues at coordinate 12,188 of CACKXA010000009.1, forward strand.
AAGATATGTAAAATTTTTTTCTATCTTTTTAATTTCGTTATCGGTGGCTATCTCTAAAATTCTTTCTACTCGTGCTGCCTGAACTGCTGATGATTGTCTTTTAGTTTTCATCACTTCATTCATAGCAGATCTAAAAATGATAGTTGCTGGATCTTTTGAACTTGTTGAAAGATTGTTGTTAAAGCTTTCTGCAGATTTTGCTTTCCAGAATTTTTTTTCAAAGTCTTCAGTTGAAGCATTAATAGTTTTAAATAATCTAAACTTATCAAATATTAATGCCCATGAAAAAATAGAGCTAGCTATGAGTAAAATTATTACAAACTTAACGACAAAATCGGCTCTCAAAAAAAGTTTCCATAAAGAAAAATCTGAACTTCCCCCTAGTCCTACTACTTGAGCTGCTATTTCTTGTTCCATTGAAGTTGATTACTTTTAGAATGTGTCATGAATTTGGCGCTTTTAAAGTAAATTCTATGAATAATCTATTCAATAGGCTTCACTTAATCTTGTCTCGCTAAAGTACCTGGCTATTAAAATAGCGTCAGATTTGTTTACATCTTTTTTTTTTGCCAATTCCTTAGATAAAGATGGATACATTTCTATTGCTTTGGTTCTGCTTGAGTCTTTAGATGAATTTATAAGTTCAAAATGTTTTTTCCATTTAGACGGTCTAACAAAAAAAATTGGGAGCTCTAAAGCTGCACATATTCCTTTTATTGCACCAAAGGTTTGACCGAAATTAAACATACTGGTAACCCCTTGTCCTGGCATAGCATTTACCTGCTCAACTACTACTGATATATCCTCATTTTCAGAAATATTATCTTTCAATAATTTAACTAATAAAGCGCTATTTAATTGTCTTTTATTTTTTTTTCCTTCTGACATAACTGGCATTTCAAAAATATTTAATACTTTATTATTCTCTAAAATAGCTATGGCTCCACTTAAACCTGGGTCAATTCCTATAATTTTCATTACTGTAGTTTTCCTAAGTTAGTGTTAGTATAAATCTTTTGTACATCATCTAATTCTTCTAGAGACTCTACAATTTCAAAAATTTTATCGCTTTGTTCTTTGTTTATTTCTAAGTTTGCTAAAGCTCTCCATTCTATACCTGAGTACAAGAGATTATCCAATTTCTTCTCGAATTGGCTTTTGACTTTATAAAAATCCTCTTTTTCTGAAATTATTTCGTGAAAATCATTTAAATTAAAACAATCTTTAGCTCCAGAGTTTGAGGCGATTTCAAAAATCTCCTCTTCGCTTAATTTTTCTTTACTAATATGTATTACTCCACAATTATAAAACAAATGAGATGTTGACCCAGTTGCGCCAAGTCTACCTCCATTTTTTTGTAAAACTGTTCTAATACTTGATGCAGATCTATTTTTATTATCTGTTAAAGTCTCAATTATGAAAGCAATATTAAACGGACCAAAGCCCTCGTACCTTAAATTCTCATAATTTTTTTCACTACTCATTTCTGATTTACTTATTGCCCTAGAAATATTATCTTTAGGCATATTTGCTTGTTTAGCAGCTTGGATAGCTGTTCTTAATCGCGGGTTCATATCGGGATCTTTATCTCCTAATTTTGCTGCAACTGTAATTTCACGAGAAAGTTTTGAAAAAATTTTCGATCTTTCCTTATCAGCACGGCCCTTTTTATGTTTAATTCCAGCCCAATGTGAGTGCCCTGCCATATTTATTTTCTTAAAGTTCCGCCTTCTATTACTCTAGTAACTTTATTTGCTAAACCTGTTTTGTGATCTGCCTCAATGATTATACCTGATAAAGAAGCTTCTCCCACCGCAGGAAAATGATTGGTTGCGCTTTTATCTTTAAAAAATTTTTTTATTGAATTTTCTTTATTCATCCCGATCACTGAATTATAATCTCCACACATCCCAATGTCTGTTTGATAGGCAGTTCCTTTTTCTAAAATTCTAGTATCTGCAGTTGGAACATGCGTATGAGTTCCAACAACTCCTGTAGATAGGCCATCGAAAAAATGTCCTATAGCCATTTTTTCACTTGTAATCTCGCCATGAAAATCTATTACGATAAAGTCTGCATTATCCTTCAATCTAATTTTATTTTTAATTTTTTTTGCTGTTACAAACACATCGTCCGTTTTCTTCATAAAAACGTTCCCCATCAAGTTTATCACTCCGACTTTAAATCTATTGTCTTTTGTCGGATAAATTCCAAAACCTTTGCCTGGCGAAGTTTCAACAAAATTTGCGGGTCTAAGGAGCCTGTTCTCTTGATCTATATAATCATTTGTCTCTTTTTTATCGTATATGTGATTTCCAGATGTAATGACGTCTACACCTAATTGAAAAAATTCATCTGAAATTGATTTCGTAATACCCTTTCCATCATCAGCTGCATTTTCACCATTAATAACGGTAAAATCAATAGTCTCATCTTTTATTAACTTAGATAAATTATTTTTAACTGCTTTTCTTCCACTACTCCCCATCACGTCACCAAGAATAAGTATTTTCACTTAATTAAAGCCTTTCTCGGTTAAGACATAATTTAGTTTTACGTCGTCTTTAGAAACTGGAAGTTTATGGTATTTCTGAAATGAAAAAGCAATACCCACTGTCATAATATTTTTAAAAGTATTTAAATATTTATTGAGGTATCTGTCATAAAATCCACCTCCATATCCTAACCTATTGTTTTTTTTATCAAAAGCTAATAATGGAACTAACATAATGTCTGGCACTTCTTTTTTTGTTAATACTGCTGGCTCTAACATTCCATATTTATTAATTTTTAAAATATCTTTATTTTTCCATTCATAAAATGCCATTTTATTATCACTACTAATTACAGGAAGGAAAGTTTTATATTTAAAAGATATTTTTGTTTTAAAAAGACTAAGTGTATCAACTTCGAATGATGACGGATAATAGCTAGAAATATATAAGTGTTTTCTTGTATACTCTTTTTTAATTAAATTTATCAGAGGGTTAAAAAAGTTAGGGGTGATTATAAAATAATTTTCTTTACGTATTTTAAAAAATTTTTTTCTTAATCTATGTTTGTTTTCCATTTACTGAATTTTAGAATTCGATTCAGTATTTAATAATATCTTTTCTAGAGACTTGGTAGTTTTATCTAACATCGACTCGTAAAGATTGTTGCTCTCTTCTGCGGTTTTTTTGAAACTATCTAGCTCTTCATTTAAATTATCTATTTCTTTATCTTTTCCATCTTTATATTTTATTGCTAATTTTTTTATTTCTTGAAATTTATTCGAAAGATCGTCTATTTTCTTTTTCTGAAGTGAAACTCTTTGTTTTAAATCAAAATACTCATCAATTAATTGTATTGTTGTAATTAATAAAAGTTTATTTTCACCTATATTTCCTAACTTATCTTTTAGTTCACTATATTTTTTATCTAAAAATTTAGTTAAACTTTTAAGAGACTCCTCTTGCCCATCATCACAAGATAGTAGGTAATCTTTATTGTTAAATTTGATATTTACGTTTGCCATTTATCAATTTCATTTACTAAATTTTCTGTTTCTTGACTGAGTTCTTCAATATCTTGATTAAACCTATCTTCTATTTCAGATTGTTTGCTAACTTCAATCTTAAGATTTTCTATTTTTTCCTTTAAATATTTATGTTCTCTCATTAATTCCTGGTTTTTTTTTTCAATTTCTGTTTTTTGTCTTAAAATTTCGTTTTTTTCAGTTTTAATTTTTTCTTTCTCATAAGAAGACTGTGAATAAGTTGAAGTTAAAACATCAAGTTTGTTAATTAGTTCGTTTAAGTTTTTTTCTTTTTTTTCAAAAATACTCATATGTTTATTTATATCATATTATTGATATACTTATATTAAGTCTATATAGGTAATTAATTGTGAACGTAAAATTTAATCAACTATCTAATGCTATAAGATTTTTGTCAATTGACGCTGTACAAAAAGCAAATTCAGGTCACCCTGGTATGCCAATGGGTATGGCAGATGTAGCTACAGTTTTGTTTAAATACCACCTGAGGTTTAATCCTAAAAATCCTAATTGGATCAATCGAGATAGATTTATTTTGTCTGCAGGTCATGGTTCAATGCTTTTATATTCTTTACTGTATTTAACTGGCTACAAAAGTATTTCTATCGAAGACATAAAAAATTTTAGACAACTAAATTCCATTTGCGCGGGTCATCCTGAGTATAAAAAAGGCACTGGTATTGAAACCACTACCGGTCCTCTAGGTCAAGGATTGGGCAACGCCGTTGGAATGGCGATCTCTGAAGAAATATTAAAAAAGAAATTTAGCTCAAATTTAATTAATAACAAAACATATGTTATAGCGAGCGATGGAGATTTAATGGAGGGTGTAAGTCATGAAGCAATGAGTTTAGCAGGTCACCTAAAGCTTAAAAACTTGATAGTTTTTTTTGATAATAATAAAATTTCTATAGATGGATCTACTTCACTCAGTGTTTCCGATAATTATAAAAAAAGATTTGAAGGATATGGGTGGAACTTTTTAGAAATTAATGGCCATAATGAAAAACATATATCAAAAGCTATAGTCAAAGCATCTAAATCTAACAAACCTACTATGATATCCTGTAAAACTATAATTGGATTTGGCTCTCCTAATAAATCTGGAAAAGCGTCATCACACGGAGCTCCTTTAGGTGATGAAGAAATTGCTTTAGTAAGAAAGAAACTTAAATGGAATAGCGAACCGTTTGAGATTCCCGAAGATGTGTTAAATGCTTGGAGAGAAATAGGTGAAAGAGGAGTTAAATTGGAGGAAAAATGGATCGAAACGTTAGATAAAAAAAGTTCTAATATTAAATCTGCGTTAAAAGACACGTATATTGAGTCAAATTTAAAAGACCTAGATAATTTGATTAAAAAAGAAAAAACAAAATATTTTGAGTCTAAACCAAGCTTGGCAACAAGACAGTGCTCATCAGCTGCAATAGAAAGTATTTCTAATATCTTGCCTCAGTTAATAGGTGGTTCAGCTGACCTTAGTGGATCAAATAATACTAAAACAAATAATTCTAAAGTAATTAGTTCTAAAAATTTTAATGGGAATTATATTCATTACGGTGTTAGAGAACATGGAATGGCAGCAATTATGAATGGATTAGCATTATACAGTGGATTAATTCCTTATGGTGGGACTTTTTTAATTTTTTCTGATTATTGTAAACCATCCATAAGGCTCGCTGCTTTAATGGGGTTAAAAGTAATTTATATTTTCTCACATGACTCTATCGGACTTGGAGAAGACGGACCAACCCATCAACCTATAGAACAACTAACTGGCTTAAGAGCAATTCCTAATCTTAATGTTTTTCGTCCAGCAGACATAAATGAAACTCTAGAATGTTGGCAAATAGCTTTGAAAAGTAAAAATACTCCCAGCGTAATTGCTCTATCAAGACAAAAATTACCGTACATTAATCCTAAATTTTCTCAGAATAACGAATGTGAAAGCGGAGCATACATAGTAAAAATGACTTCACATAATAATCAAGTTACATTAGTTGCGTCAGGATCAGAAGTTGAGCTTGCTATAGATGTACACGATGAATTAAAAAAAAACAATATTAATTCCAAAGTAGTTTCGATGCCTTGCCAAGAACTTTTTGATAAACAATCTAATGATCTTAAAAGAAATATTTTAGATGATCAAACTTTAATTGTTACAATTGAAGCAGGCAACGTTGCTTCTTGGAAAAAATATGTAGGGGACAAAGGCATAACTTTAGGAATTGACAGATTTGGTGAAAGTGCCCCTTATAAAAAAGTATATGAACATCTTAATTTATCAGTTGAAAAAATAGTAATTACGATTCAAGAAAAGCTTAGAAATCAATTAAGATTTGAATGAGTAAAATAAAATATTTTTCTGAAAATCTTGAAGTTCAGAACAAAACAATAATTCTTAGACTTGATTTAAACGTACCATTAAATGAGAAAATAATTCAAGATAAAAGTAGAATTGTGATGAGCTTACCTTTTTTGAAAGACTTAATAAAAAAAAAAGCAAAGATAATTATCGTAAGCCATTTAGGAAGGCCAAAAGGAGTAAAAAATAATAAGCTTTCTCTAGCACCAGTATATAAATTTTTAAAAGAACAGCTAAAAACAAATGTATACTTTTTTATGGGAGATATTAATGAAGAAACAAAAGATAAATTCGCATATCTAAAAGAAGGAGAAGTTATTTTATTAGAAAATATTAGATTTTTTGAAGGAGAAAATAAAAATGATGATAGTTTTGCAAAAAAACTTGCTGGACTTGGTGATATTTACGTTAATGATGCTTTTTCATGCTCGCACAGAGAACAGGCTTCGATTCATAAAATTACAAAATATATAAAAGAATCCTATGCAGGTCCGCTTTTGCAAAAAGAAGTTGCAGCGATTAATGCTATTCTTGAAAATAAAAAAAAACCAGTTACCTGCATTATTGGAGGATCGAAGATTTCAACAAAAATCAACGTAATTACTAATTTAATAAAAAACGTAGATAACATTATAATTGTTGGGGCTATGGCAAATAATTTTTTGACCTTCAATGGTTTTATAGTTGGAAAGTCTCTTTTAGAAAAAGACACCAAAGAAATCATTGCTAATATATATGCTGAAGCTGAAAAGTGTAATTGTAATATTTTTATTCCTGAGGACTGTAGTGTCTCGAATGATTTTGATGGATCTAGAAAAATAAAAAAACTGGAATCGATTGGGAAAGAGGAAATAATCTTAGATATAGGGCCAGAAACAATTAAGAGAATTGAGAGTATTATAGATAAATCTAAAACAGTTTTGTGGAATGGGCCTGCCGGATACTTTGAAAATAAGAACTTTTTAACTGGTACTTTAGCAATAGCTAAGAAAATTTCTGAAAGTACCTCTAAAAATTCTCTTATATCAATACTAGGTGGTGGAGACACGATTTCCGCAATAAATAAGAGCAAGGATAATTTTGCTTTTACACACTTATCAACAGCAGGTGGAGCATTTTTAGAATTTCTAGAAGGAAAAGACTTGCCCGGCCTCAATGTTTTAAAATAAATATCAGCTATGACTTTAGAAGAAATTGCAAAAAGAATGTGTGCTAAAGGCAAAGGAATACTTGCTGCAGATGAAAGCACTGGAACAATAGCGAAAAGATTTAAAAGTATAAATGTAGAAAATACTGAGAAAAACAGATTAGTTTTTAGACAAACTCTTTTTAGTTCAGAAGCGATGAAAAATTATATTGGCGGAGTTATTCTTTTTGATGAAACCATAAAGCAAAAAACTACAATCGGACCAACCGTGCCAGAACTAATTTCTATGAATAACGCTATTCCAGGTATTAAGGTAGACAAAGGAGCTAAACCACTAGCTGGATCACCTGATGAAACTATAACTGAAGGCCTAGACGGATTAAGAGAGAGATTAAAAGAATACTATGAGTTGGGAGCAAGATTTACAAAATGGAGAGCAGTTTATAAAATTGCAAATAATTTTCCATCATCTCAATCAATAAAATCTAATGCTCACGCTTTAGCTAGATACGCTGCTCTTGTACAAGAAGCTAAAATGGTTCCAATTGTGGAGCCTGAAGTGCTAATGGACGGATCTCATGATATTGATAAATGCTACCAAGTTACAACTAACGTGTTAAATGAATGTTATAACGAACTAGAAAATCATAAAGTTGATTTAAAAGGAACTGTTTTAAAACCAAATATGATTATTCCTGGTTCGGATTCTAAAAAAAAATCAAGTGCTGAAGAAATTGCGAAAAAAACATTAGATTGTCTTAAAAAAAATGTTCCAAGTGAAGTAACCGGCATTGCTTTTTTGTCTGGAGGACAGTCAGAAATTGAAGCAAGTAAAAATTTAAATGAAATAAATAAGATCAATGATACAAATTTTTTAATTACTTTCTCTTATGGCAGAGGTTTACAAGCAAGCGCCTTAAAGGCCTTTGGAAGAGATCAAAATAATCAAAACAATATTCAAAAAGCTTTTGATCATAGAGCTAAAATGAATGGGCTTTCTTCAAAAGGAGAGTGGTCTGAAAATTTAGAAAAAGAAGCTGTAGCTTAATTAATTTGAAGAAGTTAGTATATTTAATATCTCCAAAAAAAATATACAAGAATTTTTACGAAGATTTAACAAAAGTTCTATCAGTTAGAAATGTAAAGTTTTTTCAATTAAGACTAAAAAAAGTAAAAAAAGTACAAATTATAAAAATCGCTAAAGAATTAAGAAAAATTACTAACAAGTACAAAGTTAAGCTTATTATCAATGATAACCCCAATATTGCTAAAATTGTTAACGCTGATGGATGTCATTTAGGTCAAAACGATGGCTCTATAATTAAAGCAAAAAAATATCTTAAAAAAAAGATTATTGGAGTGACTTGTCATAATTCTAAATCATTAGCTTTGATTGCAATTAAACATAAAGCAGATTATTTAGCCTTTGGATCTTTAAATAAATCAAAACTAAAACCTCAAGCTAAAAAAGCTAATTTAGATATTTTAAAATGGGCAAAAAGAAATACAAAAAAACCAATCGTTGCAATAGGAGGGATTAACGACTTGAACTATGAAAAAATAATAAAATGTGGGGCAAAATATATTGCAATATCAAGTTTTATCTGGGATAACCCAAAATTAAAACCTGAAGTAGCTATAAAAAGATTTAAATGAAAATTACTGCAATAGAAATAAAACCAGGAATGATAATTGAACATAAAAATGATTACTGGAATGTCTTAAAAACTCAACATGTAAAACCGGGAAAAGGTGGAGCATTCAACCAAGTGGAGTTAAAAAGTGTTATTAAGGGAACAAAATTAAATGAAAGATTTAGGTCAAGTGAAACTGTAGAAAAAGCAGAATTAGAAGAAAAAAAATTTAATTTTTTGTATTTAGATGGAGAGAATTGTCATTTTATGAATAATGAAAATTTTGAGCAAGTTGAAATTCCAAAATCAATAACTGGAGAAAAATACAAATTATTAAAAGAAAATCTTGAAGTAACAATTTCTTTTATGGAAGAAAGACCTATTTCTATAGAACTTCCTAACAATGTAGAATGTACTATTCAAAGCACAGATGCTGCTATCAAGAATCAAACAGCCTCTTCATCTTATAAACCAGCTTTATTAGACTGCGGGATAAAAATAGATGTACCCCCTTTTATAGAAAGTGGTGAGAAAATCATAATAGATACTCGCACTTTAGAATATGTTAAGAGAGCTAATTAATGAGGCTGAACTCCCCTCAAATTAATATTATAACCAGAGCTTGCATGAAAGCTTCTAGATCTTTAATTAGAGATTTTGGAGAAATTGAAAATTTACAAGTTTCAACTAAAGGACCAGGAGACTTTGTTTCCTCTGCTGATAAAAGGACTGAAAAAATAATTATTGAAGAATTGCAAAAAGCTCATCCTGATTACGGAATTATTACTGAAGAATCTGGTCTAATAAACAAATCAAATACTAAAAATAGATGGATAATTGATCCAATTGATGGAACTACTAATTTTTTAAATGGAATACCACATTTTGCTATTTCAATTGGTTATGAGGAGGAATATGAAATTAAATGCGGCGTTATCTTCGATCCAATTAAGAATGAAATGTTCGTTGCTGAAAAAGGAAACGGAGCATATTTAAATAATTCAAGAATAAGAGTTTCAAATAAAAAAAAACTTAATGATGCGCTACTTGTGACGGGTGGCCCAAAACAATCAAGCAAAATCAAAGAAGAGATTTTTTCGGAATATGTAAAACTCTCAAACTCTGTTTTATTTCCTATAAGAAAATTTGGAAGTGCAGCTTTAGATTTAGCATATGTTTCTTGTGGAAGATTTGACGGTTGCTGGCAAAGAGAATTAAAGTACTGGGATATAGCTGCTGGTATTATTATTTTAAAAGAGGCAGGAGGATTTATTGATTTTTTTGAAACTGATGAAGCAACTCCTTTGAAAAAGAA